>JAJNBR010000155.1 GCA_021156265.1 Flavipsychrobacter sp. | reverse complement strand
TGCAGGCCAAGACATGCGGCCAGCAAGGCCAGGCGCGTTGTAGATAGACCATTGACCTTTATCTTATAAAACAGGATGCCCGAAAAGAATAGCGGAAAATGATTGATAAGCGGAAAGCCGCCGCCAAGTATCCAGCTCAGCTGCGGAAAGCGGACGTGAAAAATGTCGAGGCTATAAAGGCCTATTGCCGGAAGTGCAAGGGCAAAGATCGGTTCTATCATATCCAGCTTTCGCAAAAGGAAGATAGAAAGCATGAGCATATAAAACAGCATTTCCACGATCATGGTCCAGTAAGGGCCATCCATATCCGCGATCCTCAGATATTTCTGAAGCATGGTCATATTGCCCAGGTAAAGCACCCCAAAGTTGCCAAGGTCTTTGTTATGGTATATACTATGTGCGGCAATAGCTATCGCTGTGATGGTCACACAGGTCCAGTACCCGGGATATAAGCGTGAAAAACGGCTAACCACAAAATCTTTCCAATGTCCGGTCTTTTCCAGGGTCATCAGGATAACGAAACCGCTGATGATGAAAAAGAGGTCGACGCCGGTGACGCCCAGGCTGAAGCCTGACGGCGCTTCGGGGCGGTGTAGTGTAAAGTGAAAAAGTACTACAAAAATGGCTGCGATACCCCTGAGGGCATCCAGCTCTTTTATGCGGTTTTCTTGTTTGCCTGTTCGCTGCATCTACGGTGGGACGTGGCTCTTCAGCAAAGTAAGCGATTTATATCTACAATATAATAATTAGGACGAAGTATAATATTGTTTAGCTTTGTGTATCATTGTTTTACTAGATTTTGGTTGATGAAAAACCCTTCGTTATCGCGGTGGCTGTTCATTAGTGCGTTTGCAGTACTTGCCCTGTATTTTATAGCAGAGATCATTTGGACCCCGATCGTATCGGCAGACGTTATCAGCGGTTTTTTGTCGTTGAATAATGCGTTGTTGGGCAAGGGCGCCAACTACCAGTACTTCCTGGCGGATACGGGTATTATTCACAAGCAGTTCTATACCTGGCACGCGCCGGGGCAATATTTCTTCCCGTACCTTCTGGGAAAGCCGTTCAATAATATTGGTTACGGCATCATTCTGACTGAACTCATTTCGCTGGTGGCGGGAAGCATCGTGTACATCAAGTTATTCCGCAAGCTGAAAGTGGCCGATGATATTATCGCGCTCAGCCTGCTGCTGATATTCATTCAACGGTTCTTTCACGGCGTATTGCTGGTGTATAAGACCTCTGACATTTGCCTGTTCTTCCTGGTGCCGGCGCTGCTGTTGCTGCTGTTTACCTATCACAAAGAGAAGCCTTCTGTCAGCAGGACCCTGTTGTGCCTGGCGGGCATCTTCCTGGTCAACGCCCTGGGGTTATTCACCAAGAATAGTTACGTGGTGTTCACCGCCTTTGCGCACCTGTTCTTTTTCTCTGTGGCTATGTACGAGATCATCCGGTCGCGCGGCATCACCTTGAAACGCCTTATTTACCAGTCGCTGCCCGGTGTGACGCTAGCTGTGGTAGCTGTTGGTTTTTACATTGGCTTCTATTCAAGGGGGGTAACCCCGGCGCGTGCAGGCGCAGTGCAGCAGGATCTGGCGTTGCATGTAGCGAATATTGTGTTTTACCCCCTTATCACGGTATTCAGTGCGCCTTTCAGCTTCAACGGACTGATGTATCGTTTGCCGATGCTTACAATAACCGACTTGAGTAACGGAGCGTTTTCGTGGAAGGCTATTGCAGTGGGAGTGGCGCTTGTTTTGCCAATATTGGTCATTTTTTACCAGGCGTGGAAGGATAAAGGTATTTCGCCGCTGTGGAAGTCGTTGACATTCAGCGCTATAGCTTTTTATTGCCTCACCTGGGGGTATTTTGTCTTTGCCGCTTCCAACGTATCGAACGAAGACAGGTTGATATTCCCGGCCGTGCTTATGGCTACCCCTGCGCTGGCTTATGTGCTGCTCAGGACGAGGATCACGAGGTATATCGCGGCGGCCTGTGTGCTGATTTCGATCGTTTTCTCCGTTGCTGCACTGAATGCCTTGAAAAACTATTACGATAAAGGAATGGTGGTGAAGCGAAGCGATATATTCAATCACTTCAGCGTGAGCGACCAAAATGAACATGGCAGCGACCTGCCTGCGCTGAAACAAGCATTGGGATCGCGTAAGAATTCGTCGTTGCTCGTGATGGAAACTACAGAGGATTTCTTCAGGACCGGCCTTGAAATGCCTGCTGTTACCAGCTATGACGGATTTCACGATCGGGTAGGTGAGATCGCCGGTAAGAACGCCAAACTTTTCCGGGCAGAGGGGTATAAGCATGTATTTTTCGTGATTCCGGCTGCGAAAATGGTCGGCGCAGTACCGCAAAACCTGGAGATCGAACCTACTTCAATGATACATTACAAGGTATTGCGCTTCGACCTGTAAAAAACGAGGCTTGCATGGAAACGTTTTTTTACTACTTTTGCAATCCCCTGAGGGTCGCGTGGCCGAGTGGCTAGGCACAGGTCTGCAAAACCTCCTACAGCGGTTCGAATCCGCTCGCGACCTCAACGAACTCCCGCCCCGGCGGGAGTTTTTGTTTATCAGCAAGTCATGCATTTATTGGCACGAACTTATGTTTCTTGGCGGCTTATTTTTATATGATTTGTTGTGATATTCCGCGTTTTTACGCTACTTTTGGTAGTCATTCAGACATCTGAACGCGCAGGTTTGCCCGCTGATAGTCAGAGTCTTGATGAATCCCTTTAATTATTACTGAAAGATCGTTGATGGAAGAGAATTTATCCGCAAAGCCACTTGAAAAACAGGAAACAGGCGAAGGCACTATCACTTTTAAATGGTTTTTTTCAACCCTTTTGGGTGTATGGCCATGGTTTTTGATCAGTGTCATCGTTGCATTATCTATAGGGCAGTTATACCTGCGCTACACCACCCCAATCTATAGTACCAGCGCCGAGATCATCCTGAATGATGCCAGGAAGAGCGATGCCATCATGCTGGAAGGCCTGGGGCTGAATTCAGGAAGCGCTAAAGTGTCTATGGACAATGAAATGCGTTTGCTGCGCAGCAAAACCATGATGAAGACGGTGGTTAAAGAACTGAATCTGAACGTTCGTTACCTGGTAGCAGGCCGTTTGAAAACAGCTGAGCTGTATGGAGACCGACCTTTTGATTTTCATGTGCTTCAGCCGGAACCCGATTCAGTCATGGATTACTTTAGCTGCAATATCGAATTCGCAGGAAAGAATCACTATATCCTGTCTGATGCGGGCAAGAGGACAAAGCACCGGTTTGGCGATACGATCATTTGTTCTGCCGGACAGGTACTGGTCACATCGCGAGGCAGAGTGTCTGATGATCAGTTTGATAAATACCAGGTGCTGGTTTCACCGATCATTGATGCGGCGGCCAAGTATGTCGGCTCACTTCACGTCTCGATGCCCAGCAAAAACACAAGTACCATTACCATCGGCATGGTAGATGAGATAGCGCTACGTGGCGCCGACGTGGTGAACAAGCTTATCGAAGTGTATGTAAATGAAACCATAAACGATAAGAACCGCGTCGCCAACAACACCATTGCCTTCATTGAGGACAGGTTGAGAGATGTGAGTGGTGACCTGAGTGGTATTGAAGGCGAGATAGAAGGTTTCAAGAGAAGCAATGAATTGATCGATATCAACAACGAAGCTGACTACCTGTTTAATTCATCGAATCTGAAAGAATCGATGATACAGGAAAAATATATCGAGCTGGAGATGCTGAAAGGCGTTGAAAAGAATATAAGTGACCGCAAGGGTGTACCCGGTAGTACGATCGTTAGTGATCCGACAGTGATGCATTACCTGGATAAGCTAAATGCCATGGAGCTGGAAAAAGCCAGGATGTTGCAGACCACCACGGAAAGCAACCCGGCGGTGAAATCACTGACTGTGCAAATGGAAAGTGCGCGTGCCAGCGTTATCGGTAGTATTGCCGCCAAAAGAAAGCAGCTGGAGCTTACGATAAGCGAGTACGAAAAACAGCGCAACAACATTAGCTACAAGATGCGAGGCGTGCCTGGTAAGGAGCGCGTTTTCCTGGAATATTCACGCCAGCAGGCTATCAAGCAAGATCTTTATCTCTTCCTGCTGAAAAAGCGCGAAGAAACAGCGATAACGAGGACGACGAATGTTGCCAACGCCAGGGTAATTGACCCGGCCAGGCCCGGTGGATGGCCTATATCGCCTAACAGGTCTAAGATCATGATGATCGCTTTCTTCTGCGGACTGATGGTGCCCGGCCTGCTGCTGTACCTGAGAAGAGTTACCAACACGCGGGTGATCAGCAAGATCGATATCGCTAAAAATACACACACGCCGGTACTGGGCGAAATAGGGCACTATGACGAGCACCAGACGGTTGCAGTGAAGACCAATAGCCGCAGCCCGCTGGCAGAACAGTTCAGGGTACTGCGTACCAATCTTCAGTTCCTGCTGACCAGTAAAAGCGATAAGGTGATATTGCTTACCTCCACCATGAGTGGTGAGGGAAAGTCTTTCATTGCAGTGAACCTTGCCAGCACATTCGCCATTTCGGGCAAAAAAGTGTTGTTGATGGAGATGGATTTACGCAAACCTAAGATCTCCAGCAATCTCGGCATTGATAACAGTATTGGTTTCTCCAGCTATGTCATTGGCAAGGCCAACATTGATGATATCATAAGGCCTACGGAAGTATCCGACAACTTATATGTGATGCCTTCAGGCCCTATACCACCCAATCCAGCCGAGCTGATCATGATGTCGAGAGTCGACGAACTGTTCGGGGAGCTGCGCGAACGATTTGATTACATCGTGATAGATACCGCTCCGCTTGGTTTGGTAACAGATGCACAGTTGCTTGGCAAACACGCCGATGCCACGCTGTACGTAGTACGCCAGGCCTATACATTTAAACACCAGATACAGATACCACACGAGGCCTACACAAAAAACAAGCTTCCCAAAATGTCGATCATTGTGAACGATGTGAAGATGAACCTGGGCTTCCTGTATGGCTACGGTTATGGTTATGGCTACGGTTATGGCTATGGCTATGGTTACGGCTACGGAAATGGCTATGGTTATGGTGTGTACGGTAATGGATATTTCCAGGAAGAGAAAAAAGTATCGGGCATTAAGAGAGTGCTTCAAAAGATAAAACGATAGGACCAAATATTTATCAGTGACTCCGGACGGTAAAACAATTAATGGAACGGCTTTAGAAGCCGAGTGGGACCAGGTAATTAGCTCGAAGAGATATGCACTCCAGGTTAACTTCGCAGAGTTGTGGAGGTACAGAGATCTCTTGCTGATGTTTGTGAAACGGGATATTGTGACCGTATATAAGCAAACCATACTTGGGCCAGCATGGTTTTTCATACAGCCCATTATGACGGCGCTGGTTTTTACCTTTGTTTTTGGTAACCTGGCGGGTATATCAACAGGGGGAGTGCCACAAATACTATTTTATTTATCCAGCCTTACGATCTGGAATTACTTCTCCGACACACTAAATGTAACGTCGAAAACATTCACGGAGAACGCAGGAATATTTGGCAAGGTGTATTTTCCGAGGCTGATCATGCCTTTGTCGAAAGTGCTCTCGGGCTTTTTCAAGTTCCTGATACAATTCAGCCTCTTCCTTATAGTTTGGCTGTATTATATGTTTTTCGTAGGTAATGTAGCTCCTACTATGTGGCTTATCACTGTGCCTTTCCTGATGCTGCTGATGGCAGCTATGGGTTTGGGCTGCGGAATAATCATTACGTCGATGACGACGAAATACAGGGATCTAACCTTCCTGGTCGCATTTGGCGTTCAATTGTTGATGTATGCCTCGCCTGTTATATACCCGGTATCCTCGGTGCCTGAGAACTACCAGTTTTATTTGTGGCTAAATCCCCTTACCTCAGTTTTTGAAATGTTCAAAGTGGCGTTTTTTGGCGAGGGTGTCGCAGATATGGGATGGCTATTGTATTCATCAGTATTTACTCTGGTGTTACTGGCAGGCGGTATTATTATCTTTAACAATGTAGAAAGCCGTTTTATCGACACTGTATAGCACGTTTTATGAACAGACAGGTAATACAAGTTGAGAACCTGAGCAAGCTCTACAGGTTGGGCGAAATAAGCACAGGCATGCTTACCCAGGACCTTAAGCGTTTTTGGGCAAAGGTGCGCGGTAAGGAAGATCCGTTCATGAAGGTGGGGACAGAAAACGACCGGACAAAGAACGACGGCAGCGACTACGCCTGGGCACTGAAGGACGTCAACTTTACAGTAAACCAGGGTGATACTGTAGGCATTATTGGTAAGAACGGTGCAGGTAAATCAACGCTGTTAAAAATACTATCGCGTGTTACGAGTCCTACCGAGGGTAATATCAAGATCCGCGGGCGAATAGCGTCGCTCCTCGAAGTAGGCACAGGTTTTCACCCTGAACTTACGGGACGCGAGAATATTTTTTTGAACGGTGCCATTTTAGGCATGACAAAAAAAGAGATCGCCTCAAAATTCGACGAGATCGTTGATTTTTCGGGCATAGCCAAATATATCGATACGCCGGTTAAGAGATATTCGTCGGGCATGTATGTGCGCCTGGCTTTTGCGGTGGCTGCACACCTTGAACCGGAAATACTAATAGTGGACGAAGTGTTGGCGGTAGGCGATGCTGATTTTCAGAAAAAATGTCTGGGAAAGATGAAGGATGTGGCTGAACATGGCAGGACCGTATTGTTTGTGAGCCATAATATGGGAGCTATAAAAAACCTGTGTTCGAAGAGCATTTTAATGACCAACGGGCGTTTGCAGTATTCAGGTGAAACAAGTAGTGTTATCAGTAAATATTTCAG
>JAJNBR010000154.1:6904-8426 GCA_021156265.1 Flavipsychrobacter sp. | reverse complement strand
CTGCCTGAACAAGGTACTGGAAGCACGCCTCGGCCAGCAGGTATGGGTGGTGCACCGTATAGACCGCGACACCAGCGGCGTCATCTGCTTTGCCAAAAACGAGGAAAGCCATAAATACCTCTCTAACCTCTTCCAGGAGCACCACGTGGGTAAGTATTATATAGGACTGGTACAGGGCAGGCTGATACCCGCGGAGGGCCGCATCGAAAAGCCCATCATAGAACATCCCGCCAAGAATGGTAAGATGGTAACCGCCAAAAAAGGCAAGGCCTCCATTACCGACTACAACGTGATAGAAGAATGGCCCCTGCACTCGCTGGTGCAATTCCAGATACATACGGGCCGCACGCACCAGATCAGGGTGCACTCGCAGTCCATCGGCCACGCCATCGTAGCCGACCCGCTTTATGGCGACGGCAAACCTTTCTTCCTCTCCTCCATCAAAAAAAGATACCGCCTCTCCGACCACGACGAAACCGAACGCCCCTTGCTCAGCCGCCTGGCCCTGCACGCCTCGCGCCTCGAGCTAAAGAAAGCCGACGGAACAGAAATAGTAGCCGAAGCCCCGCTGCCCAAAGACATTGCCGCCTGCGTGAAGCAGCTGAACAAATGGGCGAAGACACTGTAAGAGTTCTTTTGCAACCGGCTAATGTCTTACTATTAAACATCGTTGCGTCGCACTCTTCAGCGAAGGGATTCCTAAAACTCCCCTCCTTAGTTAAGGAGGGGCACACCGGCAGAGGGCGAACAGCCCGTTGCCGGTCGGGGTGGTTGAAACGCTGAGGATTTAACCTTCAGCTGAGGTAACATCCCTCAGCTATCAACCACCCCCGTTTGCAACGAGCCCTTCAGGCTCTCTGCAAACATCCCCTCCTCATCTGAGGAGGGGAGTCTGAATGTTTTACAACTTCTCCACCTTCACCACACTCCTCACACCATTACTACCCGTAAGCTGCAGCACATAACTGCCTGGCGCAAACTGAGAGATATTGATCACTTCTTTGCTGGTGTTGACTACGCCGCTGTATACGATTTGGCCCAGCGTATTTTGTATTGTTAACCTCATGCCTGCTGCTGCACCTTCTACATACAGGTAGTCGTTGGCGGGGTTGGGGTATATCTTTACCTCTCCTGTGGTTGTTTGCAGTTCTTTGGTGCCTACCGGCCAGAGGAAGATGTTCTGGCAATAGATATTATCTCCGCAACTGTTGGTTACCGTTACGCAGGTTTGATAAAAGCTGTTTTGCGTATAGGTATGGCTGGGGCTGGTTTGGGTAGATGTAGTGCCGTCTCCAAAATCCCAGGTCATGCTGGTTTGGCCGCTGCCTGTGTAGGTATAGTTTACCTGCTTACTACCTACTCTGCTATAAGTAAACTTAGGCTCCGGTATGTTATCACAGTTGCAGTTATAGCCATATTTTGTTACGAACCAGTCATAGTCACCGCCTGTTTTAGTTACCGTATTGCCGCCCTTGGTTACTGAGCCCTCCATCTTGCCACCTATAAACACGTTATCGTGCGT
>JAJNBR010000154.1:0-6883 GCA_021156265.1 Flavipsychrobacter sp. | reverse complement strand
CGTAGCTGCTATTGCCGTTGGGTATACTTTAGTAAGCCCGCTGCCTACTATGGTATCCATGCCCAGCAACTTACCTGTTTGCGTATTGAAACGGCTTACAAGTATCTTGTAGTTAGCGCCTGGCAAGTTGATAGTCTGATTATAATGCTGCCATTTTATATTGCCGGTGAAAGATGAGGCTACCCAGACCTCACCACTATTACGCACCGCAATATTAAAACCCCAGCCTGCAGCAGTAAGTCCCTCCGCTGCAGCGCCCCAGAGATGATTTCCATTTGGGTCTAAAGCAAAAACAATAGGTCGGCTGCCGGTACTGCCGGTCTCTTGTACAGCAAATCCGTTGAAGGTGGTTGCCTGCTGGCCAAATCCGGAAGGTCGTCCGTCTCCAGTCAGATAAATATTCCCGGCTTCATCAAGCGCAGGGCGGCCCTGAAAGCGACAATAGGAATCATCCGTATTTTGCCGGTACCATTCAACCTTACCTGTGTTATCCAAGCATGCTAAATACATTTGTCCTGTGAGAGTAGTGCTGCCTACCTGCACTGCACCTGTTGTATTCAGCCGATAACCAGCTACATAATACCTCCCATTCTTATTATTTCTTGCCATTTTCGCATAGCCTGCGGTGCTGCCACCAAATAACATATCCATTTTAAAACCACCTTTAAAACTGCCCACACCATCATATTTCAACATGCATGTACTGAGCGCATTTACCACAAATCCGGATGCACCGCCAAATTCACCTTTAGGTAACTGGCAGAGCCAGTGTATTGTACCATTAGGCTCAGCGCTTAGATCAACAGTATAGGTATAAAAGTTTGATGCAGTTGTAACCGTATCGGGTTGCGGTGTACGATACCATTGGTAGACACCCGCAGTATCATATTTAACTAAATACTCCGTTTTATCTCCCTGAGGTATGGTAGCATCTGCATCTATATTGCCAACAAAACTTCCACCACCAAAAAGAGAGATTCTTCCCGCAGCATATACCCCTCCATTATTATCAATAGCTAACGCGCGGGGTATATCATCTTTAGGACCGCCTATCACTTTAGCCCATCGTAAGGTTCCATCGCATCTAAAACTTGAAAGCATTATATCCGATGAGCCGTACGTCTGTTTGTTCATCCCGGCAACGTTCGCGCTTCCTTCATTTACAAGGCTTAATACATACACATTGCCGTTTGGGTCGGTAGCCATATCAACCACTTCTTCTTCGGGCGGGTTGGTCGGGTTTTGGTCCATGCTGCCGCCGCCAGTTGTCCAGCGCCAATCCTGGGCAGTCAGGGTAAATGGTAAGAAACAAAAGGCAAAGAGGAGCAAGCGGGTAAAGGTTCTTATCATGCAACGGTTTTAGGAGTGTAGTAAATATAGCAACTGTAATTCTTTACCCATACCGTTAAAACACGGTATCCAGCCGGGTTAACAAAAAATGACGGTGTCATTAATGAAAAAATCCCACATCCCCACTAAACGTCATTGCGAGAGAGTATCTGCGAACGCAGATACGCCCGAAGCAATCTAGCCACGCGTTGGGCATCGACATTCATCGCCGACAATATTAAGCAGTTGCTGTGTACTGTCTAAGTCCGTGTTTGGACTAGATTGCTTCGTCGCTGAATCATGTTACACTTCGCAACGTCCTTGCTGCTCCTCGCATAACGTTTTAGTGGGGAATGAAGATCAAGTATCCTCTACATTCTAACAATGATTAAATTGTTGTATATTTGCAATAATGAAAACTATGAATCCATGCGTTGTCATCCCAATCAGGGTCGTCATCCCGACGAAGGAGAGAACTCCCGAACCTATGCAACAAGCTACATCGCCGTACCTCAGGAGATATCTCTCTGCGCTTCGCTTCGTTCGACATGACGGCTGGATCGGGCAAGGGGTCGGGTTATGTAAACAACCGAGCGATAGCGAGTTCGTGAATGCCTTTAAAAAGACATTAATCAATGAACAAATTGAAACAAATTGGCGGCCAAATGCAGCATGGGCGCGGCCTCATAGTAGGTCGTCCTTTAGAAGCCAGGGGTATTTGTAACAAAATCAAAAACACCCAAATCGCCTCAAAAAAACTAACAGATTTAAGCTAAAACCCGCATCAATACTATCACATGAAGAGTAACATTATTTCAAACCCATCCTCAGACATGATACTGGTAACAACGACATCATTGTTACAAACTAGCATCGAATTGTTCCCTCCTGTTTGTCTTTCAAAACCCAAAACGGCAACAAAGGCAACAAAAAACAACAGATATGAAAACACCACCACAACTACAAACCATTGCTATTCAATTGCTCAAGCCGAAAACCACCACAACACGAGAACGAAAACGAAAATCATGACAAAAGCGGCAACAAAAGTTATCAACAAATGAGTAAATCTGCAATAGATGGTTGTCCTTTAAATTCCTTCAAGCCAACCGGTATAAAAACCGAATCCCGCATTGGAATACAACGCGGGACTCTTCATTTTTCATGCTGCCGGGTAAGATATCTTATTCTAGATTTGGCTGTGGCGTATAACGAAGATAAGGTTTTATAATTTTTAATCCCTTGGGAAATTTCTGATGAGCTTCCTCGGTAGAGACCGCCGGCACCACGATCACATCTTCGCCATGCTTCCAGTCGGCGGGGGTAGCCACGCTGTGGTTTGCCGTAAGTTGCAGAGAATCAATCACTCGCAGCACCTCCACGAAGTTGCGGCCCGTAGATGCCGGGTAGGTAATGGTCAGCTTAACCTTCTTATCAGGGCCTATCACAAACAGCGAACGAACGGTTGCCGTCAGGCTGGCCTCGGGGTGTATCATATCGTACAGGGTAGCTACGTTGCGGTTCTCATCGGCAATGATGGGAAAGTTCACCGTAGTGTTCTGCGTCTCGTTGATGTCATTTATCCATCCCTGGTGTTTGTCCAGTGGGTCAACGCTTACGGCCAGCACTTTTACATTGCGCTTAGCGAACTCGTCCTTCAGTTGCGCGGTGCGGCCCAGCTCGGTGGTGCACACCGGGGTATAGTCGGCCGGGTGAGAGAACAGGATACCCCAGCTATTGCCCAGGTATTGATGAAAATCAAGTTCGCCTTCAGTAGTTTGGGCGCGGAAATTGGGCGCTTCATCGCCAAGTCTTAATGCCATAATTATTTAGTTTTTAATGGTGAATGTTGGAACTAACTAAGATAAACAACCAAAAACACAAAGTCAATAAAATTTATGTTCGGAATCAGCAGGCATTTGGTTAACTGCCCGTATACTGTATCTTCGTATCCTCCGTTATATAACCATATGCGCTTTGTACCCGGTATACTATTGATAATCTGCGTTTTGTTTGGCACCCAGGCTTCGGCCCAACGCAGGATCATCAATATGGCCGACCACGACGATAAGGCCTATTACTTCGGTATCACCTTTGGTATGAACTTCTCTACCTACAGGATCAAGTTCACACAGTCGTTTACCGAGCACGATACCTTTAAAACGATCAATACCAGCTCGCGCCCGGGCTTTAACCTGGGCCTGATGGCCAATTTGCGCCTGAACAGCTTTGTAGATCTGCGCTTCAACCCCTGCCTGGCTTTTGCCGATAAAGCGTTTCACATGGAGACGACCGATACCAATGGGGCAGTCGTCCTTACAGAACGCACCATCGAGGCGATCTACATGCACATGCCGCTGCAGCTCAAGTTCAAAAGCGACCGTATCCATAACTTCCGCTTCTATGGTCTGCTGGGCGGCAAGTTCGATATAGACCTTGCAGCCAATGCGCGCTCACGCCGCCGCGATGAGTTCATTAAAGTAAAACCGTTCGATGTGGGTTACGAAATAGGTGTAGGCTTCGAGTTTTACAATCCCAATTTCATTTTCGCTCCCGAGCTGAAGCTGAGCCAGGGCCTGATGAACCAACAGTTCAAGGACCGGAATATCCCGCTTAGCAATGCCATAGACTTTATCAGCACCCGCATGGTGGTAATATCGATACACCTTGAAGGATAATACATTACAGGGTAACAACCATTGCATGGCATAGTTTTTAGCCCAGCTGGGTTGATGAAGAACATTAACCTGCTCAAAGCCATACGGATACTCGGCTTCTTTTTCCTGCTGTTTGCCGGCCTGCACTATGCGCAGAGTTTCCTGGTGCCTGTTGTGTTTGCAGCTTTGCTGGCTATGTTGTTCACCCCCCTCAGCGACCGTATGGAACGGAAGGGACTAGACCGGGGCTGGGCAGTGCTGGTGTGCGTGTTGATACTGGTAGGCGTATTTGCCGGGATCATATTCCTGGTAAGCTGGCAGATCAATGACCTCCTCAGCAATGCCGACCAGCTACAGCAACAGTTTACGGCAGCCATCGGCAAGGTCAAGGCATATGTAGGCACAAAGCTGGGCATCACACCAGAGCAACAGCAACAGATGCTGAAGCAACAACAGTCGTCATCGCCGGGCAAAGCCTCGCAGACCATCGCCACTTTGCTGGCGGGCCTTGGCGGCATACTGACCAATATAGTGCTGGTGCTGGTGTACACTTACCTGTTCATGTACTTCCGCACCCACCTGCGCAACTTTGTATTGAAGCTCACTCCTGCCGAAGACATGAACCGGGCTGAAAAAATAATGGATACCACCAGCGGTGTCATCCAGAAATACCTGTCGGGGCTGGCGCTGATGATCGTTTGCCTCTGGATCATGTATAGCATAGGGTTCAGCATTGTCGGGGTGAAGCATGCTATATTCTTCGCCATACTCTGCGGCCTGCTGGAGATCGTGCCTTTCGTCGGCAATATTACCGGCACTACGCTCACAGCGCTGTTTACCCTGGCCCAAGGCGGCGACAAAAACGATATCATAGGTATCCTGGTGGTGTATGCCATTGTTCAATTCGTGCAAAGCTACCTGCTGGAACCGCTGGTGGTGGGACGTGCGGTGAATATCAATCCGTTGTTTACCATACTGGTTATAGTGTTCGGGGAGTTTATATGGGGGATACCGGGTATGATACTGGCGCTGCCTTTGCTGGCCATTGCCAAGATCATCTTCGACAATGTGCAGCCCCTGCACCCCTACGGCTACCTGGTAGGCGAAGACGAAAAGAACGAAGCCGGCGATTATGCGGTCATTAAACGCCTCAAAAGTATCTTAGCCCGAAAAAAGCTCGCCGATTAACCCCTTCCCAATGAACCCGCTGTGTAGCGAATTCTACATTTATGTATGGTGATCGTTATAGGTAGCGGGTACATTCAGTGGCCCGATTGTTAAATACCGCCGGGACTATTCATTGGACGCAGTTCAGCATTGCAGGCACATCGAATGTATAATCAGCAAATTGACACTCAGTAAAGCTACAATCGGTACGATCTTGCCGTGACGGGCTGACAGCAAAATGCAGGCCCACAGCGCATTCTACGCCGTGTTGGCATATTCCTTTTGCAGTAAAGCAAAAGTTTTAACCCAAAATCTCAAAACTATGGCAGAAAACAGTAGGAGCCGCGGAAGCAATTCAAACAGTGGCCGAAGCAGCAGCGGTAACAGCAATTCCGGTGGACGCGCCGGTAGCGGTAGTAGCTCTACAGGACGTAGTGGCAGCGGTAGCAGCAGTTCTGGTAACAAAGGCGGTAGCCGTAGCAACACAGGTAGCTCGGGTAATTCAGCTAAGTCAAAACGCGGATTTGGCTCTTTGGATGAAGAGAAGAGGCGCGAGATATCCCGCAAAGGCGGTGAATCTTCGCACGGTGGTGGACGCCGTAGCAGCAGCGACAGCAGCAGCCGTAGCGGAAAGGACAGCGGCAGCAATCGAAGCAGTAGCAGCCGCAGCGGTCGCCTCGATATGGAAGACGAGGATATGGAATAATATGATGGGGTGTTCGCACCCATATAAAACAGGCTGCGAAATTCGCAGCCTGTTTCTTTTTACCTCGTGGCTAAATGAGCCGGCCTTTTCTTTGCCGCTCCTGTAAAATGGTGTAAGAACGGAAGCCCCGACACATCTTCATCGGCCAAAGCTTCATAAATAATATTGTCGGCTGCTATATACCGTTCAGCAAGTTGGGCGATCCAAAACGGAGCAGTATTCTCTTTGCCTGCGTCCTCTTCTCCGTGCCCGAACGAGAACTGAGGGAAGTAGGCATTGACCGCATGCACACACTGGTGCATCAGCGCATTACCCAACGTTGCCAGTGAGCAGTTGATATTCCATTTGTTTACCCTGATCACATTGGGAGCTTCTGCATTATCCGACGCAAGTACGTTGCCGAACGGGTAAAGCGAATAATACAGGTCTACCGAGATTTGCACATCTGCCGCACGCATGAGCTCTGCCAGTTGTGCCGGGCTTATGTTACTCATATCAAAAGTATCGTGCTTTTGGATGCTCATGTAAAAGTATTCCTGCTGCAGCAGGTTATTGACATTGTTGACCGCAAGGCGAAGGTTCTTGTTGAAGCCGTTATAGGTGATGCGTACCATAAGCTTTGTGTTATATAATGTTTAAGAAAAAGAGATAGAGTTGACAGCCATAGTAATTAGGTTCAGGGACTGCATGCAGTAAAGTCGTTGCCCACATTGCGATACAAAGTTGCTGCAACCGCAAATGAGCTACAAGGTGAATAGGTGCAACGGCAGGAGGGTATTTTTCCCGGTGTCGGATTTTCGTGCAGTTATGTATTTTGGAAAAAAATTTCAACTATGCCGGTACGGATCACAACAACTGACACACAAGACCCTGCCTCATTCGCAGTAACACTCGATGAGTTTAACAAGGGGTTGACCAATTTTGACAACCATTATCACCTCGCCAGCGGTGGTGAATTTGTAAAAGACTACACCATACAATGGGGAGACCTTCAAAGTGCGGTAACCGAATACCTCAATACCTA
>JAJNBR010000153.1 GCA_021156265.1 Flavipsychrobacter sp. | reverse complement strand
GCTCGACGGTAAAAAGATGGTGAACTTCAACAACCGCTTCGAGGCCGATGGGATGAAGTTTGAAGAACCAACGCCCAACCTGTTCTCGTTCAACAATCCTTATGGCGCCTGCCCGCAATGCGAAGGCTTTGGGCAAGTGTTGGGTATAGACGAAGACCTGGTAATACCAGACAGGCGATTGAGCGTATACGAAGGCGCAGTAGCCTGCTGGCGCGGTGAGAAAATGAGCGAATGGCAAAGCGCGTTTATTCGCGCGGCATCAAAATTCGACTTCCCGGTACATAAGCCAATAGCAGATCTGACCGAAGAGGAATACCAGTTCCTTTGGGAAGGCAACAAAAAAGTAAACGGCATCCGCGACTTCTTCAAGATGGTGGAAGAAAACCTGTACAAGGTGCAATACCGTGTGATGCAGGCGCGCTACCGCGGCCGCACGGTTTGCCCCAACTGCAATGGCACCCGCCTGCGCAAAGAGGCAAGCTATGTGCAGGTGAGCGGCACAACTATAGGCAAGCTGATGTTCATACCTGCTGATGAACTGTACGAATGGTTCAAGGGTATGAAGCTGAACGAACACGATGCTGCCATTGCCAAACGCATACAGATAGAAATAGACCAAAGACTGAAAACCTTACTGGATGTAGGATTGGGCTACTTAACGCTAAGTCGCCTGGCCAACACCCTCAGCGGTGGTGAGAGCCAGCGTATACAGCTAACAAAGTTCCTCGGCAGCAACCTGACCGATTCCTTATACATATTAGACGAGCCAAGTATAGGTCTTCACTCGCGCGATACGGAACGGCTGATCAGCGTACTCAAAAACCTGCGTGATCTAGGCAACACCGTGGTGGTGGTAGAGCACGATGAAATGATGATGCGTGAGGCCGACTATATCATAGACATGGGCCCTCTGGCCAGTCACCTGGGTGGTGAAGTAGTAGCCGCAGGTGCATATAGGGAACTCATAGCTAATCCGCGTAGCCTGACAGGCCAGTACCTCAGCGGTCAGCTGACGATAGACGCACCGAAGATCAAACGCAGGCCGAAAGGAGCCATCCGCATAGAAGGATGCCGCCAGAACAACCTGAAAGATGTGAACGTAGATTTTCCGCTGAACCTGCTATGTGTAGTAACGGGTGTGAGTGGTAGCGGTAAGACCACGCTGGTAAAACAAACCTTCTACCCTGCGCTGCAAAAGCACCTGGGTGAAGGAACGGAAAGGCCCGGGCACTTCAGGCAGCTCAGCGGTGACCTGGACCGCATCACGCACGTTGAGATGGTAGACCAGAACCCGATAGGTAAATCAAGCAGGAGTAATCCTGTGACTTATATCAAGGCATGGGATGAGATCAGGAAGCTCTTCACCAAACAACCGCTTTCCAAAATGCGCGGCTTTGCTGAAAAGCATTTTTCGTTCAATACAGACGGCGGTCGTTGCGATACCTGCAAAGGTGAAGGTGAAGTAATTGTAGAAATGCAATTCCTTGCCGACGTACACCTGCTGTGCGAAAGCTGCAAGGGCAAACGCTTTAAAGACGAAGTGCTGGAAATAACCTACCGTGGTAAGAATGTGTTCCAGGTACTGGAGCTGAGCGTGGATGAGGCCATTGAATTCTTCAAAGACGAAAAGAAACTGGCTAAAGCGCTGCAACCGCTTACTGATGTAGGCCTTGGCTACGTGAAGCTGGGCCAAAGCAGTGACACTCTGAGTGGCGGTGAGGCACAGCGTGTAAAGCTCGCATCGTTCCTGGGTAAAGGTGCAGGTAAAGACAAAGTGTTGTTCATTTTCGATGAACCGACAACGGGACTACACTTCCACGATATCAAAAAACTATTGGCTTCTTTTGACGCGCTTATCGAGAACGGGCACTCCATCATCGTGATAGAGCATAATACTGACGTCATCAAAAGCGCCGACTGGGTGATAGATCTCGGTCCTGAAGGGGGTGTAAATGGCGGATACCTGCTCTACGAAGGTGAACCAGAAGGACTGAAGAGTATAAAAGAAAGCTATACAGGCAAGTATATGTAACAGCCGTATTGGTACAATTATTAAGCAACCCTATGAAAACAGCCATGAAACGCTTCGCATTCGTCATTATCTCAGCATCACTGCCATCCTGCGGCGATGTGGTTAATGAGGCTGAACAAAAATCGGATAGCGCTGCTGTGAGCGAAGCGCTGGAGGCAGCGGGTGAAGTGAACACACACGAAATAGACAGCCTGTGTTACCTGCTGGCGGGGGGCACCACCAAACAGGACACGAAATCGTTGAAACTGGTGATGCAGGGCGATGAAGTAACCGGCGTGCTTATGTATCTTCCTCATCAAAAGGATGCACGCTTTGGCCGCATTCGTGGCAGCAGGGATGGAGATATAATGTTCGGCACCTGGTATTATGAACAGGAAGGCATGAAAGATTCTGTAGGCGTTTCTTTTAAAAGAGACGGCAGCGATATATTGCAGCAGCCGTCCTCATTCAATGAAAAAACCGGCAAAGAATACCTGAATACTTCGGCGCCATACAGCATACGCTATTCACGAACAGATTGCAGTAACTTACCACAATACAACATTGACTTCTGAGATGAAACTGTATCTCTCTTCATATCGCATGGGCGACAAGGTTGACAAGCTGAAAGAATTATTCGGCGAGGACAACAAGACTGCATATATACCCAATGCCTGCGATGCTATGGACCCGGCAGAACTGCAAGGTTTGATAGAACGTGACCTTGAAGATTTACGCCAGGCCGGTCTTGACCCAACGGTCGTTGATCTGAAGAACTACTTCAGCAACTGCGACGCGCTGAAGGATGAACTGCACAAGTATTGCGTTATCTGGGTAAGAGGTGGTAATACGTTCGTGCTGCGGCAAGCCATGAAGCTCAGCGGCCTCGATATCATACTGGAATCGATGTGGGTGGCAAGGGTGAACAAAGTGTATGGCGGCTACTCTGCCGGCGCATGCGTTCTCAGCCCTTCGCTCAAAGGCATCCACCTGGCCGACGACCCAAACGCCAAACCTTATGGCGAAGAGCACGAAACGATTTGGGACGGACTGGGAATCGTACCCTATTACATTGTGCCGCATTACCGTTCAGACCATTTTGAATCCGAACAAATGGAAAAGGTAGTACAGTACTACATCGATCATAAAATGCTGTTCAAAGCCCTGCACGATGGCGATGCTATCGTCATTAAATAATCACTAAGCAAAACGGGGATGGTATTTCTCCAACGTTTGCCGGAGATAGGTACGGTCAAGATGTGTATAGATCTCCGTAGTAGTGATGCTCTTATGCCCGAGCATTTCCTGGACCGCACGCAGGTCTGCACCGGCTTCTACCAGGTGCGTAGCAAACGAGTGACGTAACGTGTGGGGGTGGATGTTCTTTTTGATGCCGCACTTCGCCGTGAGGTCTTTCAATATCAGGAACACCATAACGCGCGATAGCCTGCTGCCTCTGCGGTTGAGAAAGAGTACATCCTCGTTGCCTTGTTTGATGCTGACATGCGAACGGATATGCTCTTTATATAGCTTCACCTGTGTCGCGGCGCTGTCGCCAATGGGCACCAGGCGTTCTTTATTGCCCTTACCTATGACACGTAAAAAGCCGATATCGAGATAAAGATTGGAAATAGTAAGGCCAACCAACTCGCTGACACGGAGCCCACAACTGTACATCGTTTCGATCATTGCACGGTTGCGCTGACCTTCCGGTGTGCTGTGATCTATGGCAGTGAACAGCTGCTCTATTTCAGCAATACTCAGGAAGGAGGGTAAAGCTCTTTTCAGTTTCGGTGCTTCCAGTAGCATGGTGGGGTCCAGTTTTACTACTTCTTCCAGCAACAGGTAGCGATAAAATGCTTTTATGCCGCTGATGACCCTTGCCTGTGTACCGGCGGAAAGTTCCAGTTTGTTGATGTGCTGAACCAGCGCCTGCAAATGCTTCAATTCTATAGCATCAACGCCAAGCCCGTTGTAGTTGTCGGCAACAAAACCACCCAGCAACGCTACATCGTGCAGGTAGGCTTCTACCGTGTTATCCGACAGTGAACGTTCTAATTGTAAATAAGCTTTAAATCCCTTGAGGTATGCGTCCCACACAGACGCTAAATTACAAGTCTTTACGTAAGGTGTCCAGCAATTCGCCCAAAAGGCGGGCATCGTCCTTTTTCAGGTTTTTTGCCACCGTGTCGAATAGGCCATTCAGGTTAGGCTCAACAGCATCCAGCATATCGAGCCCTTTTTTGGTGATCATAATGTCTACCTTGCGCCGGTTGTCGCGACATTCTTTACGCACCACAAGTCCTTTCTCCAGCAATTTGTCTATGAGCCTTGATACATTCGACATTTTCTGGATCATGCGCTCCTGTATCTCGAACAAAGGCATGGCCTCACCCTGCTGCCCACGTAAGATGCGCAATACATTGTATTGTGGCTCAGTCAGGTCAAATGGTTTCAGCACCTGGTTGATCCTGCCGAGGATCCAGTTGCCCGTGTACATGATGTTTAAATATGCGCGTGAATAGGGATCTTTAATGGGCTTTGTTTTAATGATATCTTCAAGGTTCGGCATGCAGGGGTATTTATATATTTTTTTGTTTCAATACAAAAATAAGCAACAGGTTTTTAATTTGCACAAAATTTAAGAATGGCGGAGATAGCGATAGTCAATGGACCGAATTTAAACCTGGTGGGCACCCGGGAGCAGGACATTTACGGCAGTGTGCCCCTGGATGCTTATCTCGCTTCATTACAGCAAAAATACAAAGCTATCTCCATTCGCACCTTCCAGTCGAATATAGAGGGCGAGTTGATAGACTATCTTCATAGCTGCCGCGGACAGGTACAGGGTATTATCCTGAATGGCGGTGGCTATACGCACACCAGCATCGCCCTGGCAGATGCGATAGCTGCTATCGATATACCGGTAGTGGAAGTGCACATTTCGAATATATATGCCCGCGAAGAATATCGGAAGCACTCGATAACAGCCTCAAAATGTGTTGGTTGCATCACCGGCCTGGGATTAAAAGGCTATGCTCTGGCATTGGAGTTCTTTATCGATAAACTAGCCCCGAAAGCCTCTTAGGAACGAGGTTACCTCCATGCGTTTTTTACCCTCCTGCTGCAGTTCGTCGGCATACAACCAACCATCGTTGGCGGCGAAGCGCAGGTAGGTTTTATTATCAGTATCTAGCGTGCCCGGCTCTTTACCATGCGCTGCAACCTCATAGTGCGACGCATATATCTTCATAAACTTGCCACTGTACATAGTGTAAGCAGCCGGATGTGGCGACAGGCCTCTCACCCGGTTATGAATATCCTTTACCGGCTTTGACCAGTCGATCAGGGTATCTTCTTTAAAAATCTTAGGTGCATGCTTTAGCTCCGATGCCGGTCTGCTCTGCTGCGGAATTTCTCTGATCGTACCTGCCGCCAAACCCTGAACAGTTTCCACCAACAGCTCACCACCCATCTTCATCAGCCTTTCGTATAGTGTTCCGATGTTATCATCTGCTTCGATCGGAGTGCTCTTCTGCAATAATATGTCACCCGTATCTATCTCGTGCTTCAGCTTGAAGGTCGTAACGCCGGTTTCCGTTTCTCCATTGATAATAGCCCAATTGATAGGCGCAGCGCCGCGGTACTGCGGAAGCAGTGAGGCATGGACGTTGATCGTACCCATGGGCGGCATATTCCACACAACCTCCGGCATCATCCGGAACGCCACTACCACCTGCAGGTCAGGTTTCAAGCTCTGCAGTTCGGCAATGAATTCGGGGTCTTTCAATTTTAGCGGCTGCAGTATCGCCAACCCTTTTCCCAAGGCATACAGTTTTACTGCGGAGTTGTTCAGCTGCATACCACGTCCGGCGGGTTTATCGGGCGCTGTTACAACGCCCACTATGTTAGCACCGGCCTGCACCAGGGCGTCAAGAGATGCCACGGCAAAATCGGGCGTACCATAGAAAACAATGCGGAGATCGGCTAAAGAAGGCATAAACGTTGCAAAACTAAGCGGATTTAACATTTTGCCGACATTTGCATCTTAAACTTTGCTAACTTAAGATTGTCTATTATATATAAACGAAAGGGATCTGGATGTCCGGAACGGCCATAGAAATTGACGACAGCATCATCCTGGCGTCATTCAAAGACGAAAAAACCCGTGAAGTAGCCTTCACACAACTGGTACGCAAGTACCAGCAACGGCTGTATTGGCACATCCGCCGTATGGTTGTAGAGCATGAGGACGCGAACGACGTATTGCAAAATGTATTCATAAAAGTCTGGAAGAACCTGGAAAATTTCAAGCGGGAATCTAACCTGTATACCTGGCTCTACCGCATTGCGACCAATGAGACTTTGACCTGGCTGGAACAGCAAAAACGGCGTGGATCTATATCACTCGATGATTCGGAATCGTCGGTTGCCGGTAAGCTGGAAGCTCAAAAAGGGTTCGATGCCAATAAGCTGGAGTGGAAACTACAACAGGCTATCCAGTCGCTGCCCGAAAAGCAGCGCCTGGTATTCAACCTACGGTATTATGATGAGATGCCGTATGAAGAAATGGCTGGTATACTGGATACATCAGTGGGCTCGCTGAAAGCGTCTTACCATCATGCTGTTAAAAAAGTAGAAGCATACATACTCAACGGTTAAACGGAAGAACAATAAAAAGGTCTAAAAGAAGATGAAAGAGCATAACGACATACTGGAGGAACTGAAGAGCTGGGGCAGCCCGCTGGCTGATATGTCGCGCGCTATGCCTTTTACCGTCCCGGAAGGCTATTTCAGCAGTTTTGAAAAGGAGCTCGTTGCTTCACTTGCGGTAGAGAACAGCAACGATATGCTGCACTTGCCCAAACAAGCACCACTGCCGGTACCGGA
>JAJNBR010000152.1 GCA_021156265.1 Flavipsychrobacter sp. | reverse complement strand
AAAGAAATTTTCTAAGCCAGCGACTCCTGCTGTACCAGCTTTTTAATGAGTGCGATCTGGCCCAGGTGGTAGTGACTATGCTCGATAATACCGGCAAGGTTGCGATACCAGGTTCCGTATTTGCCGTCAGTAAAATCTTCACTCAGCACACTGTCGGGCAATTTTTCTATTAAAGAAGCAAAGATCTCTGCCTCGTCCCAGCATTTGTTCAGGAAATCATCCCACTCGTCCTGCGTACCGAATGGGGGATGGGTAAAGGCGTATTTATCACTTGCGGTCAGCGGGTGTCCTTCCAGCACTTTGATCACCTCGTGGATATAGTAATTAATATGGTAGGTCAGCGTGGCGATCGTATTGAAACCGTGCACCTGCATCAGCGCCTGTTCGATGGTCACACCCGTTAGCTGTCCTTTCAGGTTGGAGACCGTCCAGTTGCCGCCAAAATGAACATCCCGTAGGTGTTTCGCTATCTGTTTTGTGGTGGTCATGGTCTGTATTTAGCGTATTGCAACTTCGTAATATTATACGTATTTTACAACTATAGATTGCCCCTTTTTTATATGAGATTGCCCGCGACTGAAAGAATTGATGCCCTGAATATCGGCCTGATCTTTATCTCTGCCGTATTGGCCGTGTTCCTGCCTTTTGAATTGTTTTTGTTCAGCTATGCCATTTTCGGTCCGCTGCACTACCTGACCGAGATATCGTGGCTGCACGACAAAAGCTACTTTACCAAAAAGAAGAATGATTACCTCTACCTGCTGGGTATCACAGCCTGTATCTCCTTCCTGTTCCTGAACATAGTGTATAAATTCGTCGACCTCGACTTTGGCACCCGGCCTTTGGCTGCTCACTTCACCTGGGGCGCGGTCTTGCTGGCTATCCTGTTCGTGACGGTTAAAAATAACGCCTACCGCGTCCTGGGTATGATCGTGATACTGGCGTCGATGAAACTACCTAACTCGCCGGCAATGACCATGTACCTGACCGTGTTTCTGCCCACGCTGATACATGTATACATCTTCACCGGCCTTTTTATGCTGTATGGCGCGTTGAAATCAAAAAGCCGTACCGGCATGGTTACCATCGCAGTGTTCATCCTCTGTCCCTTTGTGCTGCTCAGCCTCCCGGATATTTCATTTTATAGCGTGACGCCGTACGCCAAAGATGCGTACAGCGGCAACGGCGGACCCGTGAGCTTTCTGAGTGTAAGCATCGAGACGCTGCACCTGTTGTTCGGCACTACGGTGACCGCTGCCACCCATGAAGAAGCAAACAGTATCTGGCTCAATAACATTTTCCATTCTGAGAAAGGGATCGCCGTAGCCAGGATAGTCGCCTTCGCTTACACCTACCATTACCTCAACTGGTTCTCCAAAACAAAGATCATCCAATGGCATAAAGTGCCGAAGCTTCGTTTTGCATTAGTTATCGCAGCCTGGGTAGCCAGTATAGCCTTATACGCCGTCAGCTTTGCTACGGGCATGGTGTGGTTGTTCTTCCTTGAATGCGGTATCGGTGATGGGGATCTATGCGGCGCTGAAACAGCGGATTTTCAGAAAAAAAGAAGAAGTGCCGGAGGTGAAAGTGGTGAAGGGATGAGACACCTACACGCATAGCGAACTATGATGTTATTGATGCAATGATGACTATGATAAAAATAGTCTGATCACGTTGCTTTGATATCGCTATAACCGATCTGGTTGCCTTGCTGAAGTTGTTTGGAGCTTTTCATTAGCCTTCTAAATTCAAGCCTGGCACCACCGAAATTCAATAGCAGCCCAACTTCCAGCTTAAAAGCCTCGAGGTCATTGATCGCCGGCGCAAGATGAACATCTTCCAGTTTGGAGGTTGGTTTGATCTCCACCAAAACTTTCTCATCGACTAAAAAATCAACACGCCGATCTCCGATATGGCGATCTTTATAGTATAGCGGCATTTCTTGTTCACGAGTAAAACTGAATCCAAGGTCTTCAAACTCTAGAGCAAGTGCGCGTTGGTAAATCACTTCCTGAAAACCACCTCCAAGAATATTGTGCACCGTAAAACCGCAGCCTATGATCTTTTCGGTGATATCGGAATACTTGTATTGATTATCTATCATGTCGTCTGAACTATGATGATAAATGAAATTAATGAAAAATATGCTTTTCACCCTTTTGCCACTGGACAATTCGCAAGACCATCTAAGTTGTCAGAACATTTTTTTTTATCATAGCCATCATCAAATCACAATCATCATAGTTCTTCCTGCATCATCTCCCACAACCTCACCACTTCCATCGCCTCCTTCACATCGTGCACGCGCAGTATGCTGGCGCCTTGCTGCAAGGCTACCATGTGGAGGGCGGTTGTTCCGTTGAGGGCAGCTTCAGGCGAAACGCCAAGGGTGCGGCAAACCATAGATTTTCTGGAAATGCCGGCGAGTACCGGCCTGCCCAGCATGCGGAATGTATGCAGGTGGTTGAGCAGCTCAAAATTGTGTTCTACCGTTTTACCAAAGCCAAAGCCCGGGTCTATGATCACATCGGTGATGCCGGCTTGCTGGCAGCGGTCGCATATCTCTACGAGGTAGCTGCGCACTTCTGTCACCACATTCGTATAGGTCGGGTTCTGCTGCATGGTTTTGGGAGTGCCCAGCATGTGCATGGCTATGTAGGGCAGTTTCAGGTCGGCAACGGTTTGGAGCATATTGCCATCGAGGCTGCCGGCGCTTACATCATTTATAATAGATACACCCGCCCCGACAGCCTCGCGGGCGGTGGCAGCATTGTAGGTATCTATAGATAACCAGGCATCGGGAAACTCCTTTGCAATGGCTTCAATGGCGGGTATCACCCTGCTTAGTTCCTCAGAGGCATCAATAATATCGGCGCCGGGTTTGGTAGTGGCCCCGCCTATATCCAGTAGAGTAGCACCTTCGTTCAGCATCCTTTCAGCATTGCGCAACAGGCCGTCGGTACTACTGTCGCGGCCTTTGGTGTAAAAGCTGTCGGGCGTGGCATTGAGTATACCCATAACGATAGGTTTCGATATGTCGAGCAGCCGGCCCCTGCTTTGCAGGGTTGTTTGTACGGGTAAAACTGTATTTTTGAAACTCATTGCCTTACAAAGAAAATGCACGATAGCTTAAGCACCAACACCACAGCCGAAATGGATCGTACCATACAGCAGTATACCAGTGTAGTAGACAAATGTAAAGACCTGTACCTGAAAAAGGCCAAAGATTACGGTACATCATGGCGGGTACTGCGTCCTATCTCTATAGTAGACCAGATATATATCAAAGCCTGGCGCATACGCCAGATACAGGAAAAAGGCACGCAGAAGATAGGCGACAGCATAGAAAGCGAGTTCATCGGCATAGTAAACTACAGCATCATTGCCCTGATACAAAGCTCCATACCTGAAGGCTCCGATACCGAATTGAGCTTTGAAGAAGCGAAGAAATGGTATGAACTGAAGGCAAAAGAGATAGAAGACCTGATGCTGCAAAAGAATCATGACTACGGCGAGGCCTGGCGCGATATGTCGCAACAGAGCTTTGTAGACCTGATATTAGTGAAGCTGCTCCGCATCAAACAAATACTGGCCAACGACGGCCAGACCATCGTGTCGGAAGGGATAGACGCCAACTTCTGCGATATGGTCAACTACGGGATATTTGCCCTGATAAAAATGCATGAGTAGTATTTTAACACTTTGCTGCCATCCATTTACTAAATTTACTTGTCATTAACCCAGGCACACAAACCTTAGCTTAAATTATGAAGTACTTCCTTTGGTTATTACGCATAGTAGTAGGTGGTCTTTTCATTTTCTCCGGTCTTATCAAAGCCAACGATCCGCTCGGCCTCAGTTACAAGATGAACGAGTTCTTCGACGTATGGGGCACGCAGTTCTTAGCGCCGTACTCGCTGGCACTGTCCATCACCATGATCACCTTCGAGATCATAGCAGGTGTGGCAGTAATACTGGGCTACGCGTACAGGGTATTTTCCTTCTTATTACTACTGCTCATCATCTTCTTCACCTTCCTTACAGCGTATGTGCTGTTCTCGGGAAAGATAAAAGAATGCGGCTGCTTTGGTGATTGCATCAAGATATCGAACGAGGAAACCTTTTGGAAAGACGTGATACTGCTGGTAATGGTATTGATACTATTCATCTTCCGCAATCGCGTGAAGCCGGTATTCAGCGGCTATCCCAGTGTAGCAATACTGGTACTGACCGCGTTCTTCGCTTTGGGCATACAATGGTGGACACTGGAACACTTGCCCTTCTGGGATTGCCTGCCATTCAAGAAAGGCGTGAACATGAACGTAGATACCAAGATGCCCCCGGGCGCCAAACCCGACCGCTACGAGTCTATCATGATCTATAAGAAGGATGGCGTTGAAAAAGAATTTACCATGGAGAACTATCCATGGCAGGATACGACCTGGGTATTTGTAGACCGAAAGGATAAACTGGTAGAAAAAGGCAATGCCGAACCAAAGATCAGGGACTTCTTTATTACCGATTACGATGGCAACGACCATACCGAACAAATACTCAACACCCCGGGCTATACGTGGTTACTGTTCATCAAAGATCCCGGCAAGGCACGCGACGACAATTTTGACCGCGTGCGGCAGCTGGCACAGGAAGCCAGCCAGCAAAACATTCCGTTCTATGTGCTGATATCAACAGATAGAGAATCTGCAGAGCGCTACCAGAAAGAATGGCATTTTGAAAATATGCAGTTCCTGGTGCTGGATGGCACGGTGAGCAAAACAGCGCTGCGCAGCAACCCTGGCCTGATGTTGTTGGAGCAGGGAGTAATCAAGGGTAAGTGGAGCTTCCGCGATTATCCTCATTCAATTGCAGACGTAAAACAATAGCGAATGGTAAGTTTCCTGGCACGGCGCATACGGTACAGCATACTCGTACTCTTTGGCGTTGTGACAGTGGTATTCTTCCTGTTCAACGTTTTGCCCGGCGATCCTGCGCGGCTCACCATGGGTCAGCGCAGCGATCTGACCACGCTGGAGAATGTGCGCAAAGAAATGCACCTCGACAAGCCGCTGCTGACCCGTTACTTTCTGCACCTCAATGATATTTCGCCCATTGGTGTGCATGCCCGCGACAGCGCAACGAAAGCGAGATACGAATATGTGACACTTATCCCTTTTTCGAAAGAAAAAGCGCTGGTGGCCAAATGGCCTTTCCTGGGGCGGTCGTACCACACAAAACGTAATGTGGGCGAGGTATTGATGGAAGCGCTGCCGGGAACAATAATTCTCGCTTTGGCAGCGATGCTCCTGGCCACGGTTGGCGGCATTTTACTGGGCGTACTGGCAGCATTAAAAAAAGGTACCTGGCTCGATACCTCCGCCATAGCGGCCAGTGTAGCAGGCATATCGATGCCCTCGTTTTTTGCCGGTCTTATTATTGCTTATTTATTCGGCTACCTCTGGCACGCGGCTACCGGACTGAACATGACGGGCAGTCTTTGGGAGTACAATGCGCTGACGGGCAGGCATCTTGCAATACAAAACCTGATATTGCCCGCCATAGCGCTGGGTATTCGTCCACTGGCTATTATTACTCAACTAACCCGCAGCAGCCTGCTCGATGTACTGAACCAGGACTATGTCCGCACCGCTTATGCTAAAGGTCTCTCTACTTCGAAAGTGGTATTCAGGCATGCACTACCCAATGCTATGAACCCCGTGCTGACCGCCATCTCGGGGTGGCTGGCTGAGCTGCTGGCGGGATCGTTCTTTATTGAATATATTTTTGGCTGGAAAGGGGTCGGTAAGATAACCGTAGAGGCACTGGATAAATTCGACTTCCCTTTGGTGATGGGATCGGTACTGCTAACCGCGTTCATCTTCATTATCATCAACTTACTAACAGATTTAATGTATGGGTGGCTGGACCCCAGGGTGCGGCTGCGTTAAGTCATTACAAAATGAACTTAACACCAATGTTACCAAATCATTAATTCTCTATTATTTCTTTTCTGGGCCGCCATGAGCCAATACCTTTGCCACCTGATAAACGTCCTGATATAAGGCATAAAATTTATGTATTGCTGAGATTAAGAAATCATTACGCTTTTGTTATGGCTTTTTCCGGGCCGCAAAGCATAGTAATTTCGCCGCGGCAATCGCTCATCTAATAATTACGACTTTATGGCATTTGGCTCTTTTCTGAAAATGTTCACTCCCAAGGACCGTGTATTCTACGGTTTGTTTGAGCAGGTAAGTACCAATCTTACCGAGATGGCTTCGATATTTTATAACGCAGTAAACGAGCCCGACTTTTCACGTCGCGAAACGATGCTGAAAAGCCTGGAAGAGTGGGAACATAAAAACGATGAGGTAACGCATAAGATATTTATCGAGCTGGGCAGCAACTTCATCACTCCGTTCGACCGCGAGGATATACATTACCTGGCTACATCGCTGGATGACGTTGCCGACTACATATGGGGCGGCGCCAAACGTATGATGAACTATTACATCACAGACGTTGACGATACAACCAAAGGTTTCGCTGACATTATAAAACGCTCGGTTACTGCCCTGAACAAAGGGGTATACGAGCTGCGCGACATGAAAGACCTGCGCACCATCATGGAATCGTGCGTGCTGATCAACAGCCTGGAGAACGAAGGTGATGATCTGCTGGATAAAGGCATGGGCATATTGTTTACCACCAACGTAAACCCGATAGAGCTGATCAAGAAAAAAGACCTGTACCAGATGCTGGAGATAGTAACGGACAAGTGTGAAGATGCGGCAAACGTGATCGAGTCTATTATCATTAAATACGCGTAAACAACACAAGACGTAACTCCCTCTTATGGCTACATTGCTTATAGTCATTATAGTGCTTGCCCTGATCTTCGACTACATCAACGGTTTTCATGACGCGGCAAACTCTATAGCGACGATAGTATCCACCAAAGTGCTCACGCCTTTCCAGGCTGTATTGTGGGCGGCTTTGTTCAACTTCGTTGCATTTTTCATATTTAAAGATCACGGCGTCGCCAATACAATTGCTAAAACGGTAAAAGAAGAATTTATCACCCTGCCGGTGGTATTCTCGGGCCTTATTGCAGCCATCTTCTGGAACCTCCTCACGTGGTGGTTTGGTATCCCGTCCAGCTCGTCGCATACGCTGATAGGCGGCTTTGCCGGCGCAGCAATAGCACACGCAGGCATTAATTCGGTCAATCCTGAGCCGGTTATCAAAACAGTTAGCTTCATCCTGCTGGCGCCACTGGTGGGTATGATCATGGCCTTTATTATTTCGCTATGGTTCATCAACTCCTTCCGGAAGGGACCTGCCCCGAAGATCGTATCGCTGGGCGTATTGGTGATCGTCGGCATCATCCTCTTCAATAACATGGAGACGCACCCCGACAAGCTGAAAACGCATTATGATTCCTATCTTCTAAGGATCATTTTGGATACCAAAAACTTTAAATGGATCTTATTAAGTTCGGTGCTTGGCTTCATGGCGATATTCACGTTGTTCCTGAGCACGCTGAATGTAGCGCGGGCTACACTCTGGCTGAAACGCTCTCAGCTGGTATCATCAGCTGCGTTCAGTATCGGTCATGGTGGTAACGACGCTCAAAAAGTAATGGGTATCATTACTGCGGCCCTGATAGCCGGCGGCAAGATCAGCAGCTTCGACGAAATGCCCGTGTGGGTACCGTTGGCCTGTTATATCGCTATAGCTGCCGGTACTATGAGCGGTGGCTGGAAGATCATTAAAACCATGGGAACCCGTATCACCAAAGTGACTCCTTTCGAGGGCGTAGCGGCAGAAACCGCAGGTGCCGTGACGCTGTTTCTTACAGAAAGCCTGAAAATACCGGTGAGCACCACGCATACTATTACGGGTTCTATCATAGGTGTGGGCGCTACCAAACGCCTCTCTGCTGTACGCTGGGGTGTTACCATCAACCTATTGTGGGCGTGGATACTAACCATCCCCGTTAGCGCAGGCATTGCAGCCCTGATTTACTTCCTGGTGACACTGCTGGGTATGAAATAATATACGATTAACAGATAATTAGACAGTTACGCGCGGGTTTCCCGCGCGTTTTTTGTTACCTTTGTAGCTTGCCTTTTTTGAAACAGGCAGGCCTGAATGTCGTTACCACCGCTGTTAAGACACGTCTATAACCATGGCACCGAAGAGGTGATACGCAGGGGTAAAAAGATATTTTACACTGCAGGAGTACAAATGATGGATGTTGACCACCTGATAGAACAGGTGCGTTTTCGCGTTCGCAATGATGTATACCAGAACTATTATACCGTAACGGTTGCCAAATACCTTGATCCGAAAAATCTATCGATACGCTGCCAGTGCCCGTACAACCTGGGCGAAATATGCCGGCACGAAGTGGCCGCGCTGTTCCAGCTGAACGACATACTGCAAAG
>JAJNBR010000006.1 GCA_021156265.1 Flavipsychrobacter sp. | reverse complement strand
TAGTCCAGCTGATGTTTTCGAATGCGATAGCGATGACGGAGCGTGCTTTAATAGGCCAGAGCGCCGACGACTGGTTTGACGGCGGTATACACTTCGGGTTTAATATCTCCCGTGTGTTTACGATCGTAAGACCCAAAGGTTTTGAGAATTCACGTAACAAGATCTGGTAAGAACAAAAAGATAAAATAGAAAAGCCGCCGTTAAGGTGGCTTTTCTATTTAGTATATATTCTTAAAGTAATTACTCAAAAACTCCGCCTGGGGTAATACAGCCTTCAGATGGTGTTTTAAATGCGCCACATAATCCTGCGCAATGAACTCAAGTGTAAACGGCCCTTTACCGTCTATGAAAATAGTATGTTGCAGCGCTTCCTCAGGCAGGTGTCTTATTACATGGGCCAGGTGCAGGTTATAGCTTTCCCACAGGTTTACGATATTTTGCCATGGCGCTTCATTGTAGCGTTGCAATGCCACCCATTCATCCTGTGCATATGGTAGGAAGTCGTGCTCTGCTTTTATGATGGTACGTACAAACTTTTGCTGGTTGTTACACGCAGAATCGATCAAGTGACCAATGATCTCTTTGTGCGACCATTTTCCAGGTGCGGTTTTTACAGATGCATCTGTATCGCTGATCATTCGCAACATAGGCAAAGCCTGCTGCATGGTGTTGAGTAGTTGGGTGGCTGTGTGTTTCATTGCGGCGTTTATTGTTTATTGATGATCTCCAGCGCTTTATTGTAAACCGGGTCATTGCCCGATAGCAGTTGATCTATCGTTACGTGCACTTCTATATCCGGTATCACTCCGCGAGCCGTATTGCCTTTGTTTTTCCCAGGTTGTTTTGCCGCCGGCGAAACGAATTTACGGATAGGAAAATGAACACGCAGCTGAGAATGTGGTAACGTAACTAACGGCAGGTTGCCGCTGCAACCTCCGTATGCGCCTCCTGTTTCTTCGCCTATGAAAACAGCATTGTTCCTATAGGCACGCAACATAGAAGCCAACAGTCCCGTAGTGGAAAAGGTATATCCATCGGTCAATACATACAGCTTACCGGTAAATGGTGTTGCAGATGGTTTTTGGTTAAATGTCCATTGGTAAGTATCCCACACGTAGATGCTGTCACCTTTGGTAACGGTGTCCAGGTGCATGCCATAGGTGCTGGTCAGGAAACTCCTGCCCAGCGAGGTATTCACGATAGACGGGAACATGTGTGGGAATCGTACCTCAACCCTGTCTATGAACTTGAAATCTGAGTCGGTGAGATGGCTGTATATCTTCCCGGGATAATTCATACGGCCGCCGTAGTTGCCACGAATATCCAGGACAAGGTTTTTTACGCTGTGGTCGTGTACCACAGCAAAAGACGAGTCGATAAATCTTTCCAGCTCCGCATCATTCATGTTAAAGACATTTGGGTCAAAGCTTGGCAGCATTAGTATTGCTGTTTCACCGGTGGGGAACATAGTGAATGAGGGTGGCGACAACCGGCCAATGTTCTGTTTTGCCCTGCTTTCTTCTATGGTTCGCCATTTTTCTGCCGCCACCTTCACCGTTCTTGACTTACCCTCAGGATATTCTTTAATAGTCAATTCAAACGCCTGCGGTCTGCCGTATGCTATGCTATAGTAGGTGCGAAATGAAGCTTCGATATCGCGGAGCTTTTTGGCAGCGGTTGCCTGACCGTCGGCAACGATATACTGTTTCAGCTTGTTGATGATGGCAGATGCGGGAACGTTGTTTATCTTTTGTATCTCGGTTACATACTTACTCGCCAGCTCGCGGTGGGCTGAGTGATTCACCCACAGGTACATTTTGCCATCTGCCAGCTTTATATCGAAAGGGAAGTAATCGCCATTAGTTGCCAGCCAGGCTTCGGCAGCCGGTGACGGATAAACAACAAAATGCAGGTCTTGCAGAAAAACTATTGCCGGCAGCACAATGTCTTTCCTGAACGCATCTTCGGTCATTGGCTTTGTAATGCGTGCAGACTGCGCAGCAAACATGGAATCAACCTGTCTCCTGGTTTTGTAACGATACAGCGACGGGTCGAGTTCCGTCAGCGTTTCGTGCAACACATGCAGGTCTTCTTTAAGCTGCTCCGCAGGAAATTGCATACCGGGGGTATGATCGGAGCGTTCCTGTCCAAATGTGGTAGTAGCACATGTTAGTGCCAGCAGGCAATATATATATGTCAGTGATGGAACGCGCATTGTTGTGGTATGATACCACAAAATACGATTATTCCTGCGCTGATTGTTCCGGCTCTTTGGGTTTGTCTTTGCCGGCAGTCCCAAGCAGGAAACAGAAGTTGACGGTGGCAGGCACGGTAACGAACACAGCATTAGCTTCGTACTTCGCCGGTGCGTCAAACATTCTTAAATAATAACAGCGCGGCGAAACTTCCACGCCAATGGCGATCTTTTCATCGAGGTAATAGATATACCTTCCCGCAAAACCCGCCATAGCACCTATACCGCCTTTTGCCTGAAAGGTGAAAACAGGACCAAGTGATCCGTAATAACTAAAGCGTGAGTGTTGTTTTTTTATTTCCTTGCCGAGGTTGCCCGCTATGGTGACGGAGGGATTGCCATAGTTAGTGCGGTCCCATGCTTTAATGAGCTTTTTATTCAAAAATGCTTCCCAGTGATTCATGGCCGATACCTGTGTCAGGTCGAGGCTGATACCTTTTAAGTTACCATTTTTTGCAGCGCTCATCAATGAGAAGCGTAAAGAATATCCTTTAGCTGCATAGACATCTGTTTTTTCGGCAAAGCCATACGTGAGGGCAGGGCCAATGCCGAAACTAAAAGTTCGTTCCTGGGCTATTGAAGAAACGACAGCGAGCAATCCGACGGTGAGCATCAGGCTATATCTGGTCATAGGTAAAATCGCTTTACTCTAAGTTAAACGAAAAAGCCTCCGCAATATGCGGAGGCTTTTAAATTTTATAGATCAATTACGCTACTAATGTATCCAGCACCTGGTTCATGTTGCGTACTGCTTCAGCCGATTTGTTGAACAGTTCCTGCTCTTCAGCATTCAGCTTGTAGTCGATAATTTTTTCCCAGCCGTTGCGACCTACTACTACAGGTACACCCAGGCAGATATCGTTTTGTCCATATTCACCCTCCAGCGATACGCAGCAAGGGAACACTTTCTTTTCATTGCGGATGATGCTTTCAACCAGTGCAGCTCCTGCAGCACCGGGTGCATACCATGCTGATGTACCCAGCAGTTTGGTGAGGGTAGCGCCGCCTACCATTGTATCGGCAGCTACTTGTTTCAGTTGGTCTGCGCTCAGGAAGTTGCTCACAGGCGTACCGTTCAGGGTAGCCAGGCGCGTCAGTGGTATCATAGTAGTATCGCCGTGACCGCCGATCACTACGCCGTGCAGATCATTAGGAGAACAATCGAGCGCTTGCTGCAGGTAGCATTTGAAACGTGCGCTATCCAGGATGCCGCCCATACCGATGATGCGGTTCTTAGGCAGGCCTGTAGCTTTCAGCGTCAGGTAGGTCATAGTGTCCATCGGGTTGCTGATCACCACGATGATAGTATTCGGTGAATACTCGAGCAGGTTTTTAGCAACGCCTTCCACGATCTTGGCGTTAGTGCCTATCAGCTCTTCGCGGGTCATACCCGGTTTACGCGGAATACCTGAGGTGATCACGCAAACATCAGAGTTAGCGGTTTTGCTGTAGTCGTTCGTGCTGCCTATAACACGTGTGTCAAAGCCCAGTAGCGATGCCGTTTGCATAATATCGAGCGCTTTACCTTCGGCAAAACCTTCTTTAATATCAACGAGCACCAGCTCTTCTACCAGTTCTTTACGGGCAATGTTGTCAGCACATGTTGCGCCTACTGCGCCTGCACCCACTACGGTTACTTTCATTTTATTGTATAGTTTTTGTCTGTTAGAGAATGGCTGCAAATATAGGTCAATAGAGCTATTTATCCCATTGGGCGGGCGGGATTTGATCCTGATATTATCTGGATTATTCCTGTGAGGCAGTATAGATGAGGTCGACAGCGTAAGTGCCCTCTGGTATGCTCTGCCCGGGTTTGGTCTTGTATTTAACCGAGTAGTTCTGGTTGCCCTTGGTGCCGCCCCCAATGATGACGTTCTGGGTCTCGGTAGAAATGGGGAAATAATTATTGTTTCCGCCGGTGCCCGGAGCTATAGTGCGGCCGCTGCCATTGTCCGTTACCGACATGCTAAGAGTATTGTCCACAGGCATTTCGGGGGCAGGGTATTGCGGGCCATTATAGTTGAACATGCCGGACTTGGCCTTTATGTTCACATTAAAAGATTTGTTGGTGCGTACCCTGATGTCCTGTTTGGGCGATTCGATACCATTTATATAGTCACCGGGGTCGTTGAACTCCATGGAGACTGGTCCGTCAAAGGCCGTACCATTGCCACCAAATGAAACTTCTATCACGTTTGACAAGCTCATCATCAGCATTTGCGATGAGCCTACACCTTGTGCGTATCCAGCTATGCCGCAGGTGAAAGATAATATGAAAAGAATGGCGAACTTTTTCATGTGTGCAGGCAATACTGCTTTGTTCTGCAAATATGCGAACATTTCTTGTCGCCCGCAATCGTTTGGGACGAGTTAACCTCTGGTTTGTAAGCAGTTAACGAGCAATTAGTAAACGCTACGGTTTCATAGTGCCCTCAATACTATCGTCCATGGTCTTTCCAACCGCGGCGGATACCATCATTTTAAAGAAAGCTACCATGCCTCCGTGTTTGGTATCCCAGTAATATCCTTGTTCGGGACGTAAGCGGATAATGCTGATGTCCGGGTCGTCTTTGCCTTCGGTGAACCATGCTTTTGCATGTGGTTTCCAAAGTTCCTCTACTTTCTGCCTGTCGTAGAACACGTCGGCATGGCCAAAAACGGTCATGTATTCAGAGTTGTTCCGGTCTGCGTATAGCAGCTGTACTTTATCATCCTGTTTGATTTCGCGATCCTTGTCGCTGCCTTTGTCGCTCAAAAACCAAAAGTTGCCCTCATTATCCACATCCTGGGTACTCATGGGCCGCACTTCAAACGGCGTTTTTGCCAGTTCTGTGCAAAACATACATATGTCGACGTCTTTGGCCATTTTCTTCATCTTTTCAATGGCTTCTTTTTGCTCCAAATTTTTTGTGTTGCCCATCGGTCAGTTTTTGCCTGTTAGCTAACAAAACCCTGCCATATAATTGCCCCGCAAGCCGTTCAAAAACTATTTTTTACCTTCGCGCCATGAATCCCAACAAGCGCGTTTACGATAACATACTGCAAACCATTGGTAATACCCCGCTTATTAAGCTGCACAAGGTGACTTCTGACCTGCCTTGTACTGTATACGCCAAGGTGGAAAGCTTCAACCCCGGCAACTCTATCAAAGACCGCATGGCGGTGAAGATGCTGGAAGTAGCCGAGCAGGAAGGTAAGATCAAGCCGGGCGGTACCATAGTAGAAGGTACATCGGGCAACACAGGTATGGGCCTGGCGCTGGCTGCTATCGTAAAGGGATACAAGTGCATATTCGCTACCACAGATAAACAATCGAAAGAAAAGGCGGATATCCTGAAAGCACTGGGTGCCGAGGTGATCGTGTGTCCTACTAACGTAGAGCCTGAAGATCCACGCTCTTATTATTCAGTATCAAAACGCCTGGCTACAGAGATACCCAACAGTTGGTATGTAAACCAGTACGACAACCTGGCCAACCGCCAGGCGCACTATGAGCAAACCGGCCCTGAAATATGGGAACAGACCGAAGGTAAGATAACACACCTGGTAGTGGCTGCCGGCACCGGCGGTACTATCGTGGGCACAGGTATGTACCTGAAAGAAAAGAACCCGGATATCAAAGTTTGGGCGATAGATACGTACGGCTCGCTGTTGAAAAAATGGTTTGAAACAGGTGAGCTGGACATGAACGAAGTATATCCGTACATCTCTGAAGGTTTTGGTGAAGACTTCCTGCCGCAGAACTATATCAAAGAAGCTATTGACCGATTTGAAAAAGTGACCGATAAAGACGGTGCAGTAATGGCGCGCAAGATCGCTAAGGAAGAAGGCATCTTCGCCGGTTACTCTGCAGGTTCTGTAATCGCCGGCTTGAAGCAAATGAAAGCCGAGCTGAAACCTACGGATGTAGTGGTCGTTATTTTCCACGATCACGGCAGCCGTTATGTAGGTAAAGTATATAATGATGAGTGGATGCTGGACCGCGGCTTCCTCGATGTTGACACTGTTAAGGACCTGATAGGCGGCCTGGGCCGTCGCAGGCTGGTTACTATAGATGAAGACGCAAAAGTGAGCGATGCACTGGAGCTGATGAAGAAATACGATATTGAGCAGATACCTGTGACGAAAGATGGCGAAGTGACAGGTGCTATCACGCAAAGCGGCCTGTTCAAAAAGCTGATCGAGAACTCAGACGTGAAAGATTTCCTGATAGCCGATGTGAAAGAACAGGCGCTGCCGGAAGTAGGTATGGATACGCCGCTCGAAAGGCTGACGCACTACATTACCAAGGAAAATGGCGCTATCCTGACCAAAGACGAAAGCGGCCAGCACCATATCCTTACCAAGTATGATATTTTGAACGCGTTTAGTAAGGGGTAACCAATAATTATGAATTTCATTCAACGATTTATAAAAAAGCCACCGGTGCTATTTCCACTGGTGGCTTTATTTCATATTGGCTTGCTGCTGTATAGCATTTATGACTACAGCAGTGAACCGTTCGGTTCAGCTATCTGGGTGCAACCACTGTGGTTGCTGGCTTATGCAATAAGCTGGCTGTTTATCTGCGATATGAAGAAATTGGCGGCTTATTCTTATATAGGTCTTACAGCGCTTAATCTCATTTTACGTTTTGTACTTAAATCACCGACGGACCTGGCGTATTTTACCGATGCCCTCTTTCCTGCGGATATCCTGTTCACGTTTTTTGTGTTGTATTACTTCAAGTCTTTTGAATGAGGCGCACAATAATAGATATGATGGGCAGGGAGGTGGATTTCGCATATCCACCCAAACACATTATATCGGTCGTTCCGTCGCAAACGGAATTGTTGTTTGATCTGGGCCTCGACGAAGAAGTGGTAGGCATTACCAAATTCTGCGTGCATCCCGAACCATGGTTTAGAAATAAAACAAGGGTAGGCGGTACCAAGCAATTGCATATTGACAAAATACGCGAATTGCAGCCTGACCTCATCATTGCCAACAAAGAAGAAAATACACAAGAGCAGATAGAAGAGCTGGCCAAAGAGTTTCCCGTATGGCTTAGTGATATCCAGAACATACCACAGGCCCTGCAAATGATACAGGTGGTTGGCCAGTTAACCGGTACAGAGCATAAGGCAGCCGAACTGGTAGATCATATAGTTGGTGGCTTCAATGCCCTGCAACGTGCTACAACTTCCAAACGAGTAGCTTATTTCATTTGGTACAAGCCATGGATGAGCGTAGGCAAGGACACGTTCGTCAGCAACATGATACATGCCATCGGCTGGCAGAATGTACTGGCTGATAAGTCCAGGTACCCGGAATTGTCTCTTGAAGAACTGAAAGCGTATGATCCCGAACTAGTGCTGCTCTCTTCAGAGCCATTTCCTTTCAAAGAAAAACACATCGACGAGATCAAAGCGGTACTCCCCAATGCCGAGGTAAAACTAGTGGATGGCGAAATTTTTAGCTGGTATGGCAGCAGGATGCTAAAGGCTGTAGGCTACATGCAACAACTGATCGATAGTTAATCTGTCGTATTAAAACCAGCCTTTCATATCCACCACTTTGATGTTGTTGTGCTCAATGCTGACGAGTTTATTGCCGACAATGGAAGCGCTATTGAAGTATAGCGCCGCGAACTTTTTACCATCGCGCACCAATGCCGATGTTCCGTCTTTACGCACAAGGCAGTAATTGGGTCGTCGTTGGTAAAGAGCCCACCACTTATCTGCAGCAATTGTATCTACCGGGCGCATGCGGTGGTCGGAGCGCAAGATGCTCTCGTCGCGCGGGCTCATCCAGAAAGAGTGATCGGGGTACGCCTCTGATACATTGACGAAATTCCCTTCGTTATTATTAATAAGACAGAAATACGGGTAAAGCAGGCGTGTATATTCCTGGTAGGGAGTGCCTTTTATTTTTACATCAATGACCTTCTCCCCGTTGTAAACGTTGTATAGATACACATGTTTAGAACACATCATTACGTTCGAGGTGCCATTGGTGTACACGTCAACAATCTTATCCTTAGGTTCTATCATCTGCAGGTATTTCTGTTCCCCGTTGTCGATATGCCAGGCAGCAAGAAAAGCAGCGCCCGATTTGCCACCGCTCCAGCCTGTGCCATAGTTGGTCATGATCACATACTTTTCATTAAATTCTATTTGCGAGACGCTGGCTGTTTTGTCAGGTAGTTGGTGTTGCCATACTACGGTGCCCATTGTGTCCAGGCAGTACATATGATTGGAAGTGGCAAAATAGATCTTGCCATTACGTTCCATTACATTAGAACCATACCTGCCAAATTCAGAAAAACCTCGTTTCGATGTTCCTTCAAAATCCCAGCCCTTACCATCTGTCAACCGAACGTAGTGAAGTGCATCAGACGCTACCACCAGTGTGTTTTCGTTCACGTAGGTATAATCTCTCCACTCCACTGGCCCAAATTCACGATACCATTTTCTTTCGCCGGTATTGAGGTCATAGCCTCCTCCGCGAAATGATACAGCTACATTGGCTTTTTCGCTGATCATCTGTATCGGCACCCTCGCTTCCCAACGGGGTTTTCCATTGGCTTTGTCGTAGCAGGTGCTCTTGTACACCGAGGTCCGTATAAAGTGTTTTTTGCTGTACACATAACGACACGGCTCGTATACCGGGAAGTCTTTGGTCCAGCGCACAGTGTTGGTCTTAATATCAAACAAGGCTTGCTCCAGCACAACGCGTTCGGCCATCCTGTCCCAGCCATCCGGTTTTTTCATCAGCACCATCAGCACTTCCTGTGTAGCAGTGTCAATACTTGCATCAACGATCTCGTTGGCTGGTTTAAATTGCATGGCGGTGATCACCCGGCCATCGGTAAACTTGCCGATTTCAACCGGGGTCGCTTTTTGCGCATACCCGCCAATGACGACTGGTAGCAGTAGAGATAGGAACAGTATTTTTTTCATAGGATATACAGGTAGTTGAAGGTGTTACAAATTGATGAGGTCGTTAAGGTTGACTATCGTTACGCTATTCTTGCTGATACCAACCGCATTATTGCCTGCTACGACCGGGTTTTCAAGATGAAGCACTGCGACGTTCTTCCCATTTTTTAATATCGCAAGGGCTTTCTCGTTTCGCATCGCCGTTTTGCCCTTTATCCGTACTGGCTCCCATATTGTGCGTGAAAAGCGTTCTGTGGTTTTTGTGTTTGCGTTGTAAGTATAAATGAAGTTGGCATTGTCTTTCACGAATAATAGCCCGGGGTATAATTCGTGTAATAATTTAAACGTGCCTCCTTTCTCCTCAACATAAGTTTTATGCTTATCGATGAATGACGCTACCTGGGGCAGTCCGCCGTTTTTGATATCCGCGGTAAAGATGCGTCGGCCTGTCTTCAAATTCGTAGCCGTGATGTATTTGTTGTTGTAGTTGACATATACTGTGTCACCTACATAACCTGCCGCCGCGACCGAACCTTTTGGACCGAGGCTATCGAGATAGTTCTGTATGCCGGTGTTTTTATTATACGAGGCAAAGAACGGATGACCGCACAACAAGTTATTTCCCTGGTTGGTGGGCACATAACCAAGGTTTAGTAAATAGATATTTGCATCGCGGGATTCGATAAGTGAAGAGCTCGTTTTTGCACCGGGCAAAGGCACGTCGAACTTTTTATTGCCGGTTGTCACGTCTACCGCCAGCAGATTTTCAAGTGAAGCGAAATAAGCAGTGTTGTTTTCCACAAGAATATTGGAACTGGCTTTTGTAGCGATAGTGACCGCACCGAATTGGCCCGTGGCGGCCGCCGCAGCCATTCCTCCTATTACGCCGAAAGCCAATGTTGACACGACGACAGCCCCGTCTTTGACGATGTCATTCCCTTGACCTTTATGGTAGTCCCAACCGGTTTTGGAGCCATATCCCCAGCTTTTGCTGTTTTGTGTATTGATGCCATATAGTCCGTCTGCCGCAATGACGAGGGTATTATCGTTAAGATGTTTAGCGGCATTTATTCCGTAGCGGTGTTCTGTTCCGGCATCAATTATTTTTCGTCCGTCTTCGAGATTTATCACATTGCCGGAGCGGTCGACGGCCTTATTAAAATGTGGGTCAACCCCGGCCAACTGGCCTTTCTTCGTCCAGGTGGTGATGCCGTTTCCCTTACTCAGGTAGCTACTTTGACGCCCATCGTAACGGATGATGCCGCGCCGTGCCAGTTTAATATTGTTGGTGCGGGTGCCAGGTTTGATCGTCCACACCAATTTCTGATTTTGTATATCGATGAAGGACAAGTCATCCTTGTCTTTGATCCGGGACGGCGTTGCTACCACCACCAGTTCGCCTTTTACTGTGTCGATATCGTAGTAGGCTAGCGGGTGGGGCAGTATAAGCTGTCGGCCGTAGATGGGTTGGTTGTCTTGCTTCGTTCCAACTGTAACTTGTTTGAATTGTGCGAAGCAAGACCCTGTGAGTACACACAGAACAGCCGTGGTAATGGGTTTCATATTAGTGCGATAAGTTTTTAAGGTCAACAAGTATAAGTTTGGTTTCGCGTGCGTCAACTAGCATGTCGCCGTAGATGGTTGTGTTGCCTACTTCAAACTCGGCTACTGGCTTTCCATCTTTTATAAATACCAGCTGGTTTTTATTTTTCAATACGTCCATGCCGGCATATTGCCCGTGCAGCACCCACAGCGGGTCGGTGATGATCCCTTTATGTTGTAATTGCGCATTTACTCTCGTTGCATTATGCTCGCCCAAAAGAAATTTCTCTTTAGGATAAATTTCTGCCAGGGTTTTGTACGATCCATCCCGTGTTTTCACAAAATTGCGCTTTTCTGATGCGAATTGCACGTGGCGGTCAAGCTTGTTGTCTGAAGCGTTTACAGCCAGTAGTTTTTCGCCTGATGCCAGGGCATATTTATACACCCTGTTGGTAGTATGGATAAAGATGGTGTCGTCTTTCAGTGTGCTGCCCGATACCATGTTTAGCGTTCCCAGGTCGCTCAGGTACCGCTGCTTACCGGTGCCCGCATCGAATGCCGCGAGGTAAGGCGAACCTTTGTTGACTTTGCGATAGCCCATAGAGCCGTATGCATTGTTCAACAGATAAATGGCATGTCCATCCTTCCATATCGTCGAGTTGCCTGTTTCTTTTTTCGGCAGTTCGGTTTTCCATAGCAGTTTGCCGTTCATATCCAGGCAGGCTATCTCCTCGCGCGACGCAAAATACACCAAGCCGGAGTCAAATAATATGTTTGAACAGGTACCGCTGACCTGGGTGGCTCCGCCGGTGGGTACCACCATCATGCCTGTAAGCAGGCCTACCGCCACGCCGGCAGCAGCACCTGCAACTGGTACTGTATAGTCGTCAATGCCGATCTTTGTTTCGTATTGCCAGCCTTTGCCGGTTTGCAGGTTTATCTTCATGATGCCGCCGGCTGCTATAAGAATTGCTGTGTCGCCGAGGGATACTAAGTGTTGCCATCCGTATTTATTGTTGACCTTTGTTTGCCATTTTGTTGCCCCGTTATTAAGATCGAGTGCCACACCTCCAGACGACAAGCATATATTATTGACAGGATCGATAAAAACAAAGCTGCCGGGCTTTATCCATTTTCGCTTTCCGTCCTTCCAGTCATAAGCCACGGTTTGGTACGTAGAATTTAAAATGATATTGCCGGGTGTGATTTTATAGTCAAATTTATCTCCCTGCAGTTTTTGCGCCCATTTCTGTTCTTTGGTTTTCAAGTCAATAACAGCCATTGAGCCTTTGGGTTTAAACTTTTTGTCGCCTGTTTCGCGCAGCACCACTAATACCTGGTTTCTCACGCTGTCAAAATGAAGGTCGTACAGGTAGTCTGGAAAAGTAAACTCAGTCGCAGGAAGGCCTTCACCGCTTTTTGTTTTGCCCGTTTTTATTTCTGCGCTCGTGAGATCCAGGTGATAAGATTTTTGCGCCGTTGCTATACACGTTAGAAGGACTAATAATGTAGCGAATGGAATTCGCAGGCAAAGACAGCAACGGGTGTTAAAGGTGACAAGGTTTCGTTTCATGAAAAATTTGTTGTATATTTGTTATGAGGGTAAGCAATGATAGAATTTCCGGGTTTATAGGCGCTACAAAATATAAATCCCGTAATTCAGTAGCAAATTGTAACATTGCTTTTTGCCGAAAATGGCAGCAGGAGCTAAGTAGTTGAAAAATGACAATTCGTTCTGTTGCCAACCCGATATGAAAACGACGGTCTATGATCAGAACACTTACCAGAAGGGATTACCGCTTCCTGCTTGTGATGCTGGTGGTGCACGCTTTTTTCTTTGCCATTGCGCTCAATTATAAAAAAATATATACCGGCGATTCGTTCGAGTACATCTATGCGGCGCTGAATCTTAAAAACTTTGGTTGGTTTTATGCGGGTAATCCTGCTCTGCCCGTAGAAATGGAATACCTGACCATTCGTCCCCCAGTGTATCCGCTGTTCCTCGCGTTTATATATATGTTTGCCGTCAACAACTGGGTGGTCATTGTTTTGCAAAACCTGTTGTCGATCTTCAATATTTTTTACCTGCGCGATACCCTCCGCAAACTCGGGTTTACCCGGCATATGGATTACCTGCTGATCGCTTTCATCATCCTGTATCCCGCGCAATTTGTTCACACCAATACCATAGTACCCGACCTGCTTTTACAAACCTGCGTGCTGGTATACTTCCGGCATTTTGTATGGCTGTGGAAACTGAAACGCTGGCGCAATGCTTACTGGATGAGCGCAGCATTAGTCGTTGGTATGTTGACGAAACCCGTGCTTTATCCTTTTGCGATAGTGCATTGCCTGTTGATGCTATTTATTGCTGCGCGGCGCAACGACGGTTATATGCGGGCATCGGTAGCAGCAGCCATTCCCTTGATAGCCGTGTTCCTGTACATGGGCTGGAACTACACACGCACGGGCAAGGTGCATTTTTCCAGCAACCAGTCGTTCAATGCGGTTTACTACTATTACTTCTATTTCAGCGATACAAAAAGTGCAGGGTATGCCACGCAATTTCTCGACAGCGAACGCCAAAAGATGGCTGCAATGCCGGATTTTAGCGACAGGTATAATTACGCCAACCATCGTGGAATGGAGTTGCTCAAAGAAAACTTCGCACCTTATATGCTGTACCACCTGAAACATAGCGCAAGGTTGCTAGTAGACCCCGGCAAAGGAGAGTGGGATATGTTTACCGGCAGGCTGACTTTGGACAATCTTTATAAAGGCAATAAAAAAGGTTTTTATGCCGCCTATAAAACAGGCGGTGTGAAAGGCGTGCTGGATTACATTGAAGAAAATCCATCCTTCTTCCTGGCCATGGTGGTGTTGTTGTTTAACACACTCAGGTTGCTCGGTCTGTTCTTTTTCGTGTTTGACCGCAACCAGGCATTGGGTATACGATTGATGGTGGTGTTGCTCGTCGGGTATTTCGCTATCACTACAGGACCTATAGCCAATTCACGTTATTTCATCCCGGTGTCTCTGCTCACCGTTGGCTGCGCTACGCTTGGGTACCAAAGCGTATTGCGAAGGCAGGATAATAAAGCTATTATTGCATCAACTGTAGCCTGATCGTTGCAAACCAATACTACATATAGACCGACGCTGTTGTCAGGCCTGCTGCTGTGCATAGGCCTGGTAGTTATTTATCCATACTACCAATACTTCATCGATCCCGACGCTACAGCTTACCTCACCATCTCCAAACGTTATGCTGCCGGTGAATATGCAAGGGCGGTGAATGGTTACTGGAGTCCGTGGAGCTGCTGGCTGACGGCTTTGGGAATCAGAATGGGGTTGGACGCATTTGCCTCGGCTATTGTAACTAATACTGTTGGAGCGCTTGGCTTTTTATTTATCAGCCAGTCTTTTTTCATACTCTTCTCCATCGAGCGCAGGTTGCAATGGCTTCTGAATGTTGCGCTTGCGGGCTTCTTAGCCTATGCTGTATTCAAGCAAACCTTCGATGACCTGTGGGAATGTTTCTTCCTGCTGGCCAGTCTTCGTGTAATCTTAAGCCAGGGCTATTTGAACCAGCCGAGGTTGTGGATCATTAATGGTGTCATAGGAGCATTGGCTTATTTCGCCAAAGCATACGCCTTCCCGTTTTTTATACTTAATACAGTTTGTTGCTGCTTTGCCATAAGTCGCCTTTCCGGAGAGAATGACAATCGCTGGCTGAGAAGTGCTTTGCTGTCTGTTGTCGTGATGGTCGTTTGCAGTAGCTGGTGGATATATGCACTATATGACAAGTACGGCATCCTCACCACGTCTACGGCTGGTACACTCAATGCCTCCTGGTACCTCGTCGGTCACCCGCTGTGGGCAGACGGTATTAAAACACTCGTTCCGCCCATCTATGGCAATTCCCCCTACTATTGGGAAGACCCTTACCTGGTGAACGGTGATACGCCGCATTTCTGGGACGGGCCTAAGCTGTTCCTGATGCAAATAGTGAAAGCGGGTTTCAACGTGTTGAAGATGGTCAGGAGCATGAGCGAGATATCAGCCTTCATGTTTGCCGTGTGGTTGCTGGGGTGGGGGGTATTGCTCTCTTCGCAACTGCGCATGTTGTTCGATAAGAAGGTCAGGGTGCTGGCTTTATCGTTCCTGTTATTCCCAGTAGGGTTTGTGCTCATCAACTTCGAGGCGAGGTATATCTGGTATATGCTGCCGCTCAGCATGGTGCTAGGTGCGTTGTGCATGCAGCGTTTTCGGGATACCATGGGCAGGTTCGTAAAGATCGCAGCTGTTGTATTTGCCGCCAGCTACCTCGTGTGGCCTTTGTGGAACATGAAATCCATGTTCAAAGAAGGTCGGGAAGAATTTCATGCCGCTGAACAATTAAACAGCCTGGGTATTAAAGGAAGCTTTACGGCAAATGTGGTTTATGGTCCGCAAATGCCCGGAGTGGCCAGGCTGGCTTATTTGTCGGGCAATCGTTATTATAATATGCCGTATGCAGACGTGTCCAAGCAGCAGCTGTTGCAGGATATGCGCAGGTACAGCGTAAAGTATTATTTCCATTATCAAGCCCATATAGATAGTAGCGATTTCCAGTTTACCGACGAAACGGGCGTTCCATTTCCCGAAGTGTCACAAGGCCAACTGCGAAGGCTTAAGGTGTTCCTGGTGAACCCTTAAACAATTATTGATAATCGCATATACGACCTTTTCCTTTTATTACTACCTTTGCGGCACTTTTAAAAAAAATTACACCTTTATATGGCATCGAAAAAAATTCAAGATCTGTTGGGCGACCAGGCCGGTTTTTATCTTGATCATACATGCAAAACCATAGATAAATCTCAGCTGCACACCCCGTCGGCTGACAGCATTGATAATGTATGGATCGCTTCAAACAGGAACATCCAGACCATTCGTAGCATCCAGGCCCTGACGAACCATGGCCGTCTTGCCGGTACCGGTTTCGTATCGATACTGCCTGTTGACCAGGGTATCGAACACAGTGCAGGCGCTTCTTTCGCTCCCAACCCGATCTATTTCGATCCTGAAAATATCGTGAAGCTGGCCATGGAAGGTGGTTGCAATGCAGTTGCTTCTACTTACGGTGTACTGGGCGCAGTTGCCCGCAAGTACGCGCACAAGATACCTTTCATTGTAAAGGTGAACCATAACGAATTTATCTCTTACCCTAACCGTTTCGACCAGATCATGTTCGGCACCATTCGCGATGCATGGAACATGGGCGCTACGGCTATCGGTGCTACTATCTACTTCGGTTCTGACGAAAGCAGCCGCCAGATCGTGGAGATCGCGAAAGCTTTTGAATACGCGCACGAGCTGGGTATGGCTACCGTACTGTGGTGCTACCTGCGCAACAGCGGTTTCAAGAAAGACGGTACTGACTATCATGCTGCAGCTGACCTTACTGCACAGGCCAACCACCTGGGCGTAACTCTTCAAGCTGATATCATCAAGCAAAAGCTTCCTACCAACAACGGTGGTTATACAGCACTGAACTTTGGTAAGACACATAAAAAAGTATACGATGAGCTGACTACTGATCACCCGATCGATCTGTGCCGCTACCAGGTAGCTAATTGCTATATGGGTCGCGTAGGTCTCATCAACTCAGGTGGTGAGTCTAAAGGCGCTTCTGATATGGCTGAAGCCGTAATGACCGCAGTAGTAAACAAACGCGCAGGCGGTATGGGTCTCATCAGCGGCCGTAAGGCGTTCCAGAAACCAATGAAGGATGGCGTAGAGCTGCTGAACACCATCCAGGATGTGTACCTGGACAAGGATATTACACTCGCATAAAGACAATTGTCATACTAACATTAATAGCCACCGCCAGGTGGCTATTTTTTTAATCTATTTTAATCATTCATTAAGTTTTTTTTAATCATGTTTTGAAAGCTTCGCCATATATAAAGGATAAATTGGTAATACAATATCGGTACGATTCTCTTGACCATTACTAATACTTCACTTATTATGCGAAACCTTTATCTTTCTTTCCTGGCAGCCCTTTTAATGTCTTTTAACGTATTTGGGCAAACTACTATTAACACTACAGTCGGCAGTACCGGTTACACAGGTACAAACAGTGCCGGTAATTTCATCACCTTTGTTATCGAAAATAACAGCGGCGGTGGTATCCTCCTTACTTCCATTGGCAACTGGACGACCACAGCACACAACAATACTACATCAACCCTGTGGTATAGCACAACATCGCTAAGCGGGACCGTAGGGACACTCGCCAGCCCGACATGGACATCTATTGCATCTAATACTGTCTCGGGGATAACTTCGACGGGGGTGAACACTGTGATTCCCACTATGAGCTTCCTGATCCCGAACAATGCGGTGTATCGTTTTGCCCTGCAAACTACGGGCACCAATTATTACAGTGGTTCCGGCAGTACCTGTCCTTCTCCTACTACATTTACAGCAAGTGGTGTAACGCTGAGGGTGTGCAACCAGCAAATCAACGGTATGAACATTGGTTATGGCGGAACTAATACTCCGCGAGCTTTCACGGGAAGGATCACATTCGCGTCAGCATGCACCTCACCAACTGCACCCACAGCATCAAATATTACTGCCAACTCTGCTACCCTCACCTGGCCGGCAGTCAGCGGATCGCAGGGCTATGAGTATGTGGTCAACACTTCTTCAACCGCGCCAACCGGCTCCGGTACTGCTACATCAGCAAATAGTTACAGTCCCTCAGGGCTTACGCAGGCAACAACGTATTACATACATGTCCGCAATAAGTGCAGTGCTACATCATTTTCCAGCTGGGTGACAACATCATTCACCACACTGACCTCTTGCTTCCCTGTAACTGCGGTGAGCGTTAGTAACCTTACTTCCAGCTCAGGTGTGCTAAGCTGGTCGCCGGGGCAAAGTTCAGCCGGTTACGAATGGGTGATCAACCAAACCGCAGGCAACCCATCAGGTAACGGAACAACGGCTTCAACTACGACTGCTTCTTTTTCAGGCTTGACAAGTGGTGCTACCTATTGGGCGCATGTGCGGAATGTTTGCGGTGGCGGTGATAAATCCTCATGGGCGCATTTCCAGTTTACCATGCCGGTATGTAATAAACCAACCAATATGATCATCAGCAATATTACCGATAGTACAACAGATGTATTGTGGAGCCAGATGGCCAATGCCAATGGTTATGAATATGCTGTCAACTTCAGCAGCCAGCCGCCTACAACCGGTATACAAAGCACAACCGGTATCTCACTTCATCTTGATGATCTTCAGCCTAATTCAAAATATTATATCCACGTACGCACCAAATGTTTTGTCTCTGATGCATCAGGCTGGCGTACAGATTCGTTTGTTACCAAGATGGCTTGTTATGCGCCAATAGTGCAGGTGAACGGGCTTGGCTCAAATACACCATACGCTTTCTGGGATCCCATACCGACCGCTGTAGGTTATGAATATGCTTTGACCAACACATCGAAGGCGCCTGCATTTGGTACTAATATATATACTCCCTACGTTGGCCTGGAGCTTCCCGCCGATGGCAAAGACTATTACCTGCATGTAAAATCTAAGTGCAATAGTATGTTCACTTTTTCAGAATGGTCTTCTTTAGCTTTGAGAACAGGCGTTACCGGTGTTACTATGCTTTCAGATAAGAAGGTGGAGATATTCCCGAATCCGGTAAGCGATAAATTAATTATCAGGGATGCGCTCACAGGAGCCACCTATACTGTGACAGACATGGCCGGCCGGGTACTGATAAGCAACACCATTACGAATTCCTGGCAGGAAGTTGATGCAAGTGGTCTGTCTTCAGGTGTTTACTTATTGAAATTAAACGATGGCGCCTCCGGCCAAACCCGTTTTATCAAGCAATAGTGTGTTGACGGTTGTATGTGGGACATTAAAGTAGTGGTGTCCCACATATCTTTTTAACCTCATTTTAATTTTATTTTAATGTTTTGGTCTGAAATCTTATTAATTTCAGTCATACATAAAAATGAGGTTAAATGAAGAAGATCTACTTGTCAGTGCTTGCCTGCATGTTTTCATTTTTGAGCGTGCAACAGCTCTACGCACAAATACCGGAATTGATGTATTTCCGGTTCAACTCAGCCTCAGGATCGTCTGTCGCCAATGAAGCGCAAACCAGCACAAAGGTCAGTACCTCTGGTACGTTGACCACGCTTGGGCTGACCACCGGAGGACAGTTTGGTAGTGCTCTTGCCGGAAACGGTGGCGTCTCATCAACCAACAACTTCAGCGCAGGATGGTCTACCAACCTTTCAGGAGCATGGACATTATCACTGTGGATCAGTGGTCTAAACAATTCCCTGGTCAATAATTATGTGTTCGGTGACGCCGGTTGTGCTTTTCGTGCATTTACAGGCTCAGGATTAGTATCGGGTGCAGGCAACTTGCTGGTAAGAGCCTCTGGTATGACCGATGTACTGTTTAGCAATGTGTTCAACAGCACAGGCAGTCCGGTAGTGATACATATAGTGTATGACCCGACCACGCCGGCGATCAGGGGCTATGTGAACGGCGTTTTGCATACTACCATAGCACAGACGAGTACCATGGCCTTGAGCGGCTCGGGTTTTCTGATTGGCGGATATGGCTCTAATAACTGTATTCCTTCGGGTGGCCTGGTAGACGAGTTCCGGTTGTATAACAGGGCGCTGACAGCTACTGAAATATCAAACACATGGAATATAGATCTGCTGGCCTCAGCTTGTGCGGCCCCCACAGGTCTCGTTGCCAGCGGCGTAACCAATACCACGGCATCTCTAAGCTGGGGCGCAGCTTCTGGTTCTATCGGGTATGAATATGCGGTAAGCACTTCGGGTACGCCGCCTGCTTCAGGAACATTAATAACCCCCAACTCATATGCCGCTTCCGGGCTGACACCTAACACCTCGTATTATATCCATGTGCGTAATAAGTGCAGCACTACTTCGTTTTCAAGCTGGGTATCCACTTCGTTTACCACACAGAATTTTGTATCCTGCTTTCCGCCTGCAGCTGCCAGCATTATTCCTACTTCCACAAGCACGGCTATATTGAGCTGGTCGCCTGTGCCGGGTTCCCAGGGATATGAATATGTGATCAACCAGAGTGCTGGCAATCCAGCGGGTAATGGCACCGTGAATGCTACCACCAGCGTTCCGCTTGCCGGGCTTACAGGTGGCGCAAGCTATTATGCACACATCAGGAACGTTTGCGCCGCAGCCGACAAATCGGTATGGTTGCACCAGGCGTTTACAATGCCGGTGTGTAATACTCCATCCAATCTGCTCGTCAGCAATATTACTGACAGCACTACAGACCTCCTCTGGAGCCAGATGCCTAATGCGTCGGCCTACAATTACGCCGTGACTTTTAGTAAACAACCGCCAACTTTTGGCTACCAGACGACTACCAACATTGCCGCGCACCTCTCATCACTCCAGCCTAATTCAAAATATTACGTTCATGTCAGGTCAAGATGTTTCAGTAACGACACTTCAGCCTGGCGTACCGACTCATTTGTTACGCAAATGGGTTGTTATGGACCGATCGTTCAGGTTAACGGCCTTGGCTCCAATACTCCTTACGCATTCTGGGATCCTATCCCGATGGCTGTAGGTTATGAGTACGCGCTGACGCCAACGAATAAGCCCTCTGCATTTGGTACCAATATCTACACGGCCTTTGTAGGTCTTAGCCTGCCTGAAGATGGTAAGGACTATTACCTGCATGTGCGTACCAAGTGTAACAGCATGTTCACTTTCTCACAGTGGACTACAGTTGCGCTCCGTACCGGTACCACGGATGTCCTTGATCCGACGAAGCACGCGGATCTGGAGTTGTATCCAAACCCGGCTACAGACAGGCTTTATATCAAAGGTTCCAGTGCCGGTGAACCTTACACGATCATCGACATTACGGGCCGTGCCATTTCAAATGGCAAAACAGCTCAGGGAACTTCTGAAATTAATATAGCTGGCATGACGCCGGGCATCTACGTATTAAAACTGCACGAAGTAGGGCAGGTTTTAAAGTTCATTAAAGAATAAAGGTTTCTAAATACAGATATTTTTTTTCAGTTTTAAAAGTTAAAAGCATGAGACATTTACGCCCTATATTATTACTGGTATTGTTGTGTTTTGCTGTATCTGGCCATGTTTCGGCCCAACAATACATTTACTCAGTAACTACTACTGTAGGAAATTCCATTCCGCTTGGTGGTACAACTAACATCCGTCAGAATATTTACTATCCCTCGCATTTTCCCACGGCTCCTGCCGGTACGATAACCAAGATATATTTCCAGCCCAGTTCGACAGGTACCTTCACCTTTACAACACTGGTCATTAAAATGGGCTATACCAGCCTCAGTACTTTTACTGCCGGACCTTTCGCCACAGGGCTAACGACCGTGTATTCAAACACGGCCAGTTTTACTACCAATAGTGGAGGCTGGATTGAGATACCGCTGCAAACACCGTTTTTATATAATGCCAGTCAAAATTTCATTGTGGAGGCATCGCAACAAGGGTACAGTCCAAGTATGTCTGCCATTTGCGATAATTCAACCGGAGCGACAGACAGAACGCTTTATGGCACCACTTCGTCTTCTACCGGCAGTCTGCAAGCCCGTGTAATGCGTCTGGGTTTTGATCTCACTCCGGGTACTCCATGTACTGCACCCACCGGACTTGCAGCCAGCAATGTAACCAACATCAGCGCTTTGCTGAACTGGGGTGCAGTGTCGGGGTCGCAGGGCTATGAGTATGTATTGGACCAAACTGCCGGCAACCCTTCGGGCTCGGGAACGTTGCAGGCTGGCACTTCTTATAGCGCCACTGGGTTGTCTCCGAACACTACGTACTACATGCACGTACGTAATAAATGCAGCTCCACTTCGTTTTCAAGCTGGGTAACTACGTCATTCACCACTCAGAATTTCATATCCTGTTATTCGCCGTCCGCTGCCAGCGTAATTCCAACTTCTACAAGTACGGGTATATTGAGTTGGTCGCCTGTGCCGGGTTCACAGGGGTATGAGTACATTGTTAACCAGACTGCAGGCAATCCTGCCAGCAATGGCAACGTCATATCAACCACCAGTACTCCTTTGTCAGGGCTTACAGGTGGAGCTACTTACTATGTACACATCAGGAATGTATGCGCAGCAAACGACAAATCAGCGTGGTTGAACCAGGCATTTACCATGCCGGTGTGCAATATGCCTGCCAATATGCTTGTCAGCAATATTACAGATAGCACTACAGATCTGCTCTGGAGCCAGATGCCCAATGCTTCGGCATACAATTACGCAGTGACATTCAGCAAGCAGCCGCCAACATCTGGTTACCTGACTACTACCAATATCGCAGCACACCTGTCACAGCTACAGCCCAATTCCAAATACTACGTTCACATCAGGTCAAGATGTTTTAGCAATGACACTTCAGCCTGGCGTACCGATTCATTTGTTACACAAATGGGCTGCTATGGGCCGATTGTTCAAGTAAATGGTCTTGGTTCAAATACACCTTACGCCTTCTGGGACCCTATCCCGATGGCCGTTGGTTATGAGTATGCACTGACGCCAACGAGTAAGCCTTCTGCTTTTGGCAACAATATTTATACCGCCTTTGTTGGTCTAAGCCTGCCCGAAGACGGCAAGGATTATTACCTGCATGTACGTACCAAGTGCAACAGCATGTTCACTTTTTCACAATGGTCTACGGTAGCGCTGCGGACGGGCACTACCGATATTCGCTTGCAGAACAATGCCGGAGGCGTAGAGGTCTATCCTAATCCTGTTAATGATAAATTGTATGTTAATGCGCACGCAGCGAATGTTCAACTCCAGGTTACAAATATTACAGGATCAGTGATCCTGAAGCAAGAAGCCGTAGACGATAAAATACAGGAGATAAGTACAACTGCTTGGCCTGCCGGTATCTACCTGCTGAAAGTTGTGTATGACGGGCAGCAGCAACTGATTAAGTTCACAAAAGAATAAGCATAGCTGATTTTTTCACGAAAGCCATGCGTAAGTATGGCTTTCGCTTTTTAATAGCTTGTTGTGCTATTGTTAATGCTTTCACAGTTAATATTTTTTAATTTAATTTTATATTCCTATTAATTCTTTAACCCTAAGCTTTATGCAAAAGTTCTTTACAAATCTTAGCCTCTCCCTGCTGGCTCTTACGCTATTTGCCACAACGGCAATCAAGGCGCAGATGCCTTCCACTGCCGCTGGATATGCGTTTACAGCCTACCAGGATGTTTACAATCCGTTATCAGGCGGTACAACAGTTGCGATCAACGCCGATGATAAAACACTTTCGGGTTTTCCCATTGGGTTCACTTTCCCGTTCACAACCGGTAATTATACTACTGTAAGCGCCAGCTCCAATGGATGGCTATCCTTTATTGCTACCACATCAAGCGGCGCGGGCAATACTACCGGCAATGCAACCTCGTTCGGCCCTATGGTCATACCGCTGTGGGATGACCTTAATGGCGCTCCAAACGGAGTAGCGTCCTACCTGACTACGGGTACTGCACCTAATCGTGTGTTTGTTTTTGAATGGCGTAACTGGCGCTGGTATTACAATTCGACAGGTAACAATGTTATTTCCTACCAGGTGAAGCTGTATGAAACAGGCCGCATTGAGTTTGTGTACAGCCAGGGACCTGACCCCATCAGCAGCTCGTCCAGTGCAACTATTTCCGCCACCATTGGTATCGCAAAATCAGGTACAGATTATCTGACGCTCAACCTTCCCACTACATCGCCCACTGCTTCCTCGACTACATTTACTACCTCAATAGCAGCAAAACCTGCTACCGGCCAGGTGTATGCCTGGGACAAGCCTTGTAATGCGCCCAGCAGTGTCATTGCATCCGGCATCACGAATAAGAGCGCCAGCGTGAGTTGGGGAGCTATACCGTTGTCGCTGGGGTATGAGTATATACTGAGCCAGTCTGCAACGCCGCCTCCCTATAATGCTACAGGTGTTACCGCTACTTCGAGTACGACCATTAATTTTCCTAGCCTGAGCAGCGGAACTACTTATTACTTCTACGTGCGTAACAAGTGCAGCACTAACTTCTCTCCCTGGACAGCTTATTCGTTCTCAACATTAGGATGCTTCAGTCCCGGTAACCTGCTGATAAAATACATTACTGATACATCGGCCAGTATGCTGTGGAGCCACGTGGCAGGCGCCGACAATTACCAGTATGCTTTAAGCTTTAACAAGCAGATACCACCAGTAAACATTGTTACCACCAACAGCATTACACATACATTCACCGGGCTGACACCCAACTCCAAGTATTATTTCTTCCTGCGTTCACGTTGCTTTGGTGTCGACAGTTCCGGATGGAAAATAGATTCTTTTGTGACGCTGATAAACTGCTACACGCCTGTGGTAAAAGTAAATGAGTTAGGTACGAATCAACCTTATGCCTATTGGGATCCTATACCTACCGCATTTGCTTATGAGTATGCGATAACAAACAGCTCAACGCCTCCTGCTTTTGGTACCACTATCTACGTGCCTTATTATGGCATCTCTCTGCCTGCAGATGGCAATGACTACTACCTGCACGTGAGAACTAAATGTAATGGCATGTACACTTACTCCGACTGGTCTACCACCACTTTGCGCACAGGTATTACAAACGTTCCTGAAACTGTCGGTGATGCAATAAAAATTTATCCGAACCCGGTTAGGAACAGCCTGTTTGTTGAGAATGTTGACGGAGCCCGTTACACGGTCACAGACCTGGCAGGACGCGAAATACTGCAGGGTGACGTAAAGGGTCTCAAAGCGACGATCGCAACCGGAAGCCTGTCTTCGGGCGTGTACCTGCTGCAGTTGGAGCTTGGCGGGGAAAAACAAACACACCGGTTTACTAAAGACTAACTACTTACTTTCTTAAATTAAAAAGGTCACCGGTATCGGCGACCTTTTTAATTTGTTGCAAGCTATATGCCTGAGTTTCTGCAACTTAAAATCATGTTGGGCAACTATACAGCCGTTTTTTTTCGCCTAATATTTCGCTTTCGTTAAAAAGACACCGTACTGGTTTAACCGCCGGTTAAATGCTTTAATCTTTAATTTATTTTTAATGCTTTTAACCTCGTTTATCAGCCGTTCTTAAATAGCTTTAATACGACAAAAACCGTCAAAACCAACTCTTTTAAATGGCATTGTTATGAAACAACTCAACTTTTTGTTGGCCCTACTTGTGTGCTGGGTAACTGCATCCCACGCGCAAACAATGATCCCCCTTCCCTCGCATAGTTCGGTTTATTCAGGCCTTGTGCGCGGCTATTGGTTTGTGGCTCCAACCAACTTCACCATAGTTGGTTTGAGGGTTTCACCAGATGCCGGCACCGGCAACCAGTACATTCACCTGATGAAGATCAACGATGCTACACCGGTGGTGTACGCAACCACATCCAGCAACTTCACTACACTGGCATATATATCCAATGCTACTTACAATGTTATTCAGCCGGTCAACATCAATGTGAGCTCAGGCGATATAATTGGTGTGTTAGGGCACTCGGGTACCGGCATTGCCAACTCCTATAGTGCAGGTGCAACACCATTTAGCGCAACTATAGGCACGTTCAATGTAACACTGAACAGGTTGTTGTACCAGGGTGGATTAACAAGCAGCGCAGCGCCTAACTATTCTACTGAAGGAAATGGTACGCCTATTGGCCGGGTTGAGATATACTACCAGATAGGTCCTCCTTGTCCATCGCCGGGTGGGCTCAATGCCAGCGCCCTTACTTCTCAAACGGCTACGGTAAGTTGGGGAGCTGTTACAGGGTCAGTTGGTTATGATTATGCGGTAACAACCTCCGCCACACCGCCGATGACGGGTTTTACAACCACTACACTCACGTCGGCTAATATTACGGGACTGACGCCTTCAACAACGTATTACCTGCATGTGCGCAACAAATGCACCGGCAACGGCATATCGCAATGGATAACCTATAGCTTTATGACACTGCCGCCATGTTTCCCACCTGTAGGATTCAATGTAACCAACCTTACACCGGTGTCAGCTACCATCAACTGGAGCCCCTGGGCATCGGCACTTACTTACGACTACCTGGTCGATCTGTCGCGAAACGATCCCACATCTTCTACGGGCGTAACTAATACGGCTACTACAGCTGCCAACACAGGAACTCTTACAGAGAACACCTGGTATTATGTACATATCCGCTCCAAGTGCGCGGCTAATGAAATATCTAACTGGTCGCTCGATTCTTTCCTGACACCAATACCCTGCAGGCCACCGTTCATTAAGATCGAGCACATAAATACGGATGAGGCTGTGGCGTACTGGGAGCCCGTGCCAACTGCCACCTCGTACGAATATGCCATCACCACGTCTTCAACGCCGCCGGCACTTGGTACTAAGTATGCTTACACTACATTGCACACCTCCGCGCTGGACGATGGCAAGGATTACTATGTGCATGTGCGCAGCCTCTGTAACAGCCTGGGTATAGATGGCATATCAGATTGGGGTACAGCATCGTTCAAAACATTCCCGGTTTCTGTCGGCACGGCCAATAACGATGGTTTCGGTCTGTCATTATCGCCTA
>JAJNBR010000151.1 GCA_021156265.1 Flavipsychrobacter sp. | reverse complement strand
ATGTACCAAACTTTAATGACCGACCTGCAGGATGGCATCTTTACTATAACCATCAACCGTCCTGACAAAATGAATGCCCTGAACAAGGATGTGATCGCCGACCTGGGGAAAGCGCTTGAAGAGGTGTATAATAATACCGAGATAAAAACCGCTATCATCACAGGCGCTGGCGAAAAAGCATTTGTGGCAGGTGCTGATATATCAGAATTTACCAGCCTGAAAGGCGATGGCGGCGCAGACCTGGCCCGCCTTGGCCAGTCGAAAGTATTTGACAAGATCGAGAACAGCCCCAAGCCGATAGTAGCCGCTGTAAACGGTTTTGCACTGGGCGGTGGTTGCGAGCTGGCTATGTCCTGCCATTTCCGCCTGGCTAGCGAGAACGCTAAGTTTGGCCAGCCGGAAGTGAACCTGGGCCTGATACCGGGCTATGGCGGCACACAAAGGCTGACGCAGTTGGTAGGCAAAGGCAAGGCAATGGAACTGTCGATGACCGGCGACATGATTGGCGCGGATGAAGCCAGGGCCCTTGGATTGGTAAACCATGTAGTTCCCCAGGCTGAATTATTGCCTAAAGTGAAAGAGCTACTGCAAAAAATACAGTCAAAAGCTCCCTTGGCAATAACAAAAGTTATATCTTGTGTGAACGAGGCAGCCAAATCTGACCCCAATGGCTTCGAAAATGAGATCAAGCGTTTTGGTGAATGCTTTGATACTGAAGATGCTAAAGAGGGTACAGGTGCGTTTCTCGAAAAAAGGAAACCTGTTTTTAAAGGAAAATAATTTTATTATCTTCAACGCTAAATTATTGTAGCAAATGCGGAAAAACATTGTCCGTAGCCTGTTAGCATTGACCGTGAGCGCCGCTGCCTTTTCGGCTGCCGCTCAGCCGGCAATACCACGTGAATACGTGGAAATGCCCGGTTTTTCTATGGGTGTGAACTTCGGAATGACCGACCTCTGGGGCGATATCGGCACCCAGGGAATTATAGATCATTACGGCAACAGCGAATACTGGGATAAGCCTTGTTTCATGGGCGGTATGTTCGGTCGTTACCTGGGCCATCCTATGCTGGCTGCCCGTTTCGGTATCAACTATGGTACGCTGTACGCTAATGATAACTGGAATACGAGTAAAGCTGAGAAAGCAACGTCTACCGAAGAGGATGCATTTCAGCGTTACCTCCGCAACCAGGACGTTCGTGCTAATATATGGGAAGCTACCTTCATGGTAGAGTTCAACCCATTGCGCGGCAACTCAGAATCGAAAGCGGCCCAGAAGCGCATGCAGCCTTACATCCTGGCGGGTGTGGGCGGTTTTCACTTCAAGCCTCAAAGCTCCCTGTATAACCCGGTAACAGGCCGCAGGAAATGGGTAGATGTACATGACCTGCACCTGGAAGGTGAAGGACAGACACCTACCGGTGAAGCGATGGCCGGCTACGCAAGCAAAACTTCTCTTTGGCAGGTTTGCGTTCCTCTTGGTCTTGGCGTGCGCTGGGACATTGGCGACCAATATGCCCTGGGCGTTGAATACCTTTATCGTTTAACATTCACCGACAGGTTGGATAATGTAAGCGCGCAGTATGCCACTCATGATTACTTTGACCGTTACCTGCCACCTGAAAAGGCGGCAGTTGCCAAGGCGCTGTCTGACAAATCGTGGGAGATTGCCCCCGGTGTACAGCGCCAGCCATGGGCCAACCGCGGCAACAAAGAAGTGAATGATGGTTACTCGTCGATATCCATCAGTTTCATATATAAGATTCTAAATAATAAGAGTCCCTGGTGGTTTTAATCTGCTAAAAAAATCATTATTTTACAGAGCGGTATGTAAACACATGCCGCTCTTTTTTTCAAATAACGTCACCTAAAGCTTTTGTTAACGGCTGCGTATGTTTTCCATACATAGCCGTGACAATGTGTTTGGGCTAAAAGGCTATTTTTAAGAACCGAGAATATGTTTGCTTACCTGCAAGGGCCGATCACTTATAAAACCCCGTCGCTGCTATATCTTGACGTGAATGGCATTGGATACGAATTGCACATTACGCTGCAAACGTATGACAAGATTCAAGCACAGGATACGTGTAAATTGTACACCCATTTGCAGGTGCGGGAAGATGCCTGGGTGCTTTATGGATTTGCCGACGAGCAGGAGCGGGCTACGTTCCGGTTGCTGCTGGGCATAAGTGGTGTGGGTGCTGCTACGGCAAGGATCATTTTATCGTCGCTGACGCCGGCCGAATTGAATCGTGTCGTGTCGAGCGAGGACAGTAAGGCGCTGGAGCGCGTTAAAGGCATTGGTGCCAAAACGGCGCAGCGCATCATTCTCGAGCTGAAAGGCAAGTTATTTGTAGAAAATAATTCTATGTTAACATCGAAGGCCACGCACAATACCACGGAAGATGACGCGTTATTTGCTTTGATTAATCTAGGCATAAACCGGGCTGTAGCAGAGAGTGCAATAAGGAAAATAAATAATGCTTCCTCTTTGTCTGTAGAAGATTTGATCAAGCAGGCACTACGAGTGTTATAAACCTACGAATTGAAGTGAAGGGAAATAGCTATTTCGGATATAAATTTTTATTTTTCATTGCGCTGGTCATTGCTATAGCAAATGCGGCTGCGCGTGGGCATGATGAAGATTTTACGTTCGATAATCCTGATCCTGCACCCGATACTCCTGCTGTAGATACAGCACGCCGCCTCCGGTTCCCGATATACGACCATACCGGTACGCCCGGCGAAAAAGTTCCTTCCAGCCTGGATCTTAAAACTCCCTCAAACATAGACAGAACCGTTGAATACGACCCTGAGGAAGGCCGCTACTACTTTACTGAAAAAATGGGCGACGAGTTCATTCGCAACCCGAACTATCTCACGATGGACGAGTACCTGGAATACCAGGGCCAGCAAGATGAGCAGGCTTACTGGAAACGCAGGCTCGACGCGCTGACGCTGTTCAATAAGAAACCGCAGCTGCCCACAATGTATAAGGAAGGCCTGTTCGACCGCATCTTCGGAGGCAGCACCATATCTGTACGCCCGCAGGGTAATGTCGATGTAACCTTTGGCGGCAACTGGCAGAATATTAAAAATCCTACACTCCCCGCACGCGCGCAGAAATACGGCATCTTCGATTTCGACATGCAGATGAACGTGAACCTGCTGGCCACCGTGGGCGAGAAGCTGAAACTGAACATCAGCAACAACACAAAAGCAACCTTCGATTACCAGAACATACAGAAGCTCGAATATACCGGCAAGGAAGACGAGATCATCAAAAAAATTGAAGCAGGTAGCGTTAGCTTCCCGCTTAACAGCAGTTTGATCAGTGGTGTACAATCTCTGTTCGGTATCAAAACACAATTGCAGTTTGGTAAGCTTTGGGTAACAGGTGTGTTATCGCAGCAGCGTTCCAAACGCCAGAGCCTTACCATACAGGGCGGCTCGCAAACGCAGCAGTTTGCCATAAAGGCCGATGACTATGAAGAGAACCGTCACTTCCTGTTAGGTCACTACTTCCGCAACAACTATAACAAAGCACTGGAGCGTTACCCACTGATTAACTCGTTGGTCACAATCAACAAGATCGAGGTTTGGGTAACTAATACAACAGGCGCTACCGAGGGCATCCGTAATGTGATGGCGTTTATGGACCTTGGCGAAGACAACCCTTACAACGTAATGCACCGCGGTGCCGTTCGTGGTATACCCTCGGGACTGCCTGATAACAGCCAGAATAACCTGTACAGCCAGTTGCAGCAAAATCCGCTGACCCGTAACCAGGGTTCGAACATATCTGCAGTGCAGGCGCTGGGCGATTCAAACGGGCGCGAGTTCTTCCCGGTTACAGCGCGTAAACTGAATACTTCCGAATTTAGCTTCCACCCGCAGCTAGGGTACATTTCGCTTAATACGCAGCTCAATCCATACGATGTGTTGGCGGTGGCCTACCGCTATACTTACAATGGTAAAGTGTACCAGGTGGGTGAATTTGCAGAAGACCTTCCGCCAACCAACAATGCCAACCAGAATTCAAACGACCAGAGGACACTCTTCCTGAAATTGCTGAAAGGTACCGCACCCAACCCTCAGTTGCCCGTGTGGGACCTGATGATGAAGAACGTGTATGGTCTTGGCGGCCTCGGTGTGTCGAAGGAAGAATTCAGGCTGAACGTACTGTACCAGGATCCCGGGGGTGGAGAAAAGCGTTATTTCCCCGAAGGCCCAAAGACAGGTACATTGCTACTTGAACTGTTCAATCTTGACCGCCTTAACTTCCAGAATGACCCTGCACCCGATGGTATCTTTGACTTTGTGGAGGGTATCACCATCAATACGCAGCAAGGTAAGATCATGTTCCCCTTGCTGGAGCCGTTTGGTGATGACCTGAAGCCGGCGCTTGGTGGTTTGCCGCAACTGGATAAAAAGTATCTCTACACCATCCTTTACGATTCGACTAAAACGGTAGCAAGGCAGTTCCAGCAAAATAACCGTTACGTCATCAAAGGTTCTTACAAGTCTGCCTCTTCTTCAGAAGTGTTCCTGGGCGGTTTCAATATACCACAGGGTTCTGTTTCTGTTTCTGCCGGTGGACAGAAGCTGGTAGAGAACGTAGACTACCAGATCGACTACGGGTTGGGTAGATTGAAGATCTTGAACGCCGGTATCCTTAACTCCGGTATCCCGATCAATGTACAATACGAGGACAACGCAACTTTTGGTTTTCAGCAACAGAATTTTATAGGTACCAGGCTCGATTACTATATCAATAATAACCTCGCAATCGGTAGTACGCTGATGCGTCTTACCGAACGTCCGTTTACCAACAAGACAACCTTTGGCGACGACCCGATAAAGAATACAGTGCTGGGTGTGGATGCTAACTATCAATCTGAATTTCCTGCGTTGACACGCGTACTGGATAAGCTACCAGTGTATTCTACAACTGCGCCATCATTCGTAAACATAACCGGTGAAGTAGCAGGATTGCTGCCCAGCCACTCCAAGCAGATCAATGCACTCGATCCTGAAGGCTCAGTATATATAGACGATTTTGAAGGTACACGTAGCTCTTACGATCTGAAATTCCCTGCAACAGCCTGGAAACTTTCGTCAACACCTGTGGGTGCTCTTGATGCAAGCGGGAGACCTATTTTGCCTGAGGCCAGCGCAAGCGAGAACCTCGCTTATGGTAAGAACAGGGCAAAGCTTGCCTGGTATTTCCTTGAGCCCACGCTTATTGATGGAACCAACGGCGTGCCGGAGCATGTAAAGAAGGACCCCAACCAGCACTATATAAGACTCGTGCAGCAGCAGGAAGTATTTCCTGAAAAAAGTGTGACTTCTCTGCAGAGCGCATTAAGCACATTGGATCTTTCTTTTTATCCCAGGGAGCGTGGTCCCTACAACTATGATGCAGCCTCCAGTGCGGTATCTGCCGGAATTTTACCTGACGGTGGGCTCGCTCGTCCTGAAAGCAGGTGGGGAGGTATCATGCGCCCGATCGATAACAGTGATTTTGAGCAGGCCAACGTAGAGTTCATCGAACTGTGGGTGATGGATCCCTTTATTAACAACGACAATGCTACCGGCGGTTCACTTTATTTGAATCTGGGTAACGTGTCGGAAGATGTATTGAAAGACGAAAGGAAGTTTTTCGAGAACGGTATGCCTTATCCGCTGCAGCAAGACAAGCTGGTAAAAACAGTATGGGGTTATGTACCTAAGTTTTCCAACGAGATCACCAAAGCGTTCGAAACCGATCCGGCGTCAAGGGCTGTACAGGATGTTGGTTACGATGGCTTGAGTAACATTGACGAGCGCGATCATTTTGCTAATTACCTGTCGGCGGTTTCAGGTATCGTCACTGATCCCTCAATATACCAGGGCATTAACGATGATCCTTCGAGCGATGACTTCAAATATATCTACGACTATCCGGCAGCTACTCGCGTGCTGGAACGCTATAAACGTTTCAGCAATCCTCATGGAAACGCCCCGGTAGAGTCAGGTACCAACACAGGCCTTGCCACAGGTGGTACAAATATTCCTGAGTCCGAAGATATCAACCGCGATAACACACTCAACGTAGCGGAAGATTATTACCAGTACCGGATAGATTTTACACCTAATATGCAGGTGGGTACCAACTACATTATCGATAAAAAGACGACAGAGGTAAAATTACCTAACGGCAATAAGGAAATGGAGACATGGTACCAGATCAAGATACCTATCCGTGAGTATAATCATAAAGTGGGGAATATCTCTGACTTCCGTTCTATCCGTTTCATGCGTATGTTCCTGCATGGCTTCCAGGATAGCGTGGTATTACGTTTAGCACGCATGGAGCTTGGCCGCAATAACTGGCGTCGTTACCAGTTCTCGCTGCGCGATCCAAGGATCGTGGTGCCGATAACAGACCCTGACAAAACTGAATTTTCAGTGACCTCGGTGAGCCTGGAAGAAAATGCCAAACGCCAGCCGGTACCTTATGTGCTGCCTCCGGGTGTTAGCCGCCAGAATGCACAGGTGGCCAGTGCGCAAACAGTGCAGCTGAACGAGCAGGCGCTGGCGCTGCAGGTGTGTAACCTCGAAGATGGTGACGCCCGTTCCGTATTTAAAGAAGTGAGCGTAGATATGCGCCAGTTTGCAGGTTTGCGTATGTTCATACATGCTGAGTCGAAAGTGGGTCAACAGCCGTTGCGCGATGGCGACCTTCGTGCCATCATCCGTATTGGTAGCGATTTCACTACCAACTATTATGAATACCAGATACCGCTGAAGGTAACACCGCATGGCAACGGCTCGGCAGACGTGATTTGGCCTGAGGGCAACCGTTTGGACCTGATCCTGGAAGACCTCGTAAAGGTGAAAACAGAACGGAATAACAAAGGCTTGCAGAGCTTTATCCCGTATGAAACTATAGACAGCAAAGGTAATATCATCTCGATATTGGGTAACCCGAACA
>JAJNBR010000150.1 GCA_021156265.1 Flavipsychrobacter sp. | reverse complement strand
GCACCTCGCATGACTGCGCGCGAAATGGACAGGAAGATCGTTTTCTACCTGGTTAACGATCCGATCAGCAATAACTATGGTGAGCGGTTTGGCCGCGATCTTTCAAATCCAAAATTCCGCGCACTTGCTATTACATCTAAACCAATTCAAACGGCTGATTCGCTGTATAAGTTTGAAGGTTACAGAGTGTTCCAGCTGAAGAACGAGCGCGTACAAGCTGCTCAAATATTCGATGAGCGTGGCGAGGTAAATACAGAACTGGCTGCAGAAGTGTTCCAGACCGACGTCAAGAATGGTGTATCGCGTATCGTCAACTATGAAAAGAGGACCGATCTGAGCGATAGCACATGGCAGCCGATTGTTATGGTAAACGGTAAGGACAGTGGTATCCGCCACAGCTTTGTGATCACCCAGGATCAATTTGCTTCGGGCAGTGATAAACGCCTGGTAAACTACCGTAACTACTATTTTGTTGCTATAGCTTACGCTCATAACGAGTTCGCCCCGTTTAATATTAATGACGTAGACTCTTCTCAGGACAAGCCTTATATCGAAAGCTCGAAAGGTGCCGGTGGTAGTGTTATACCGGTTATTACAGCAATGCCAAATCCTGCCAATGGAAACATGGGTACGGTATTAAATGCTGACTATGGCGATGGGGTTAAGATCACACGTATAGAAGGTTCTGGTAACGGTGGCAATGTGATGGAAATGACCGAGGAGTCGGAAGCTGCAGCACTGGCAAGCCCTTATGTGGTAGCTAATCCGGTGTACAAGCAAGGTAACGGTCCTGTGGATATTAAAGTAGTAGATCCTGTAAAGCTTTCTGCTGACGATTGGGAACTGTTTATTGAAGGCGGTTCTCAGGCGGGCGATAAGGGTTTGAGATTTGACAGCCGTTGGAGACTTGTGAACGTGACAAATGGAGGTGTAATCTACAGTGAGCAGGATCTGAGTAGTTACAACGAACAAATATTGGAATATTATGGTTTGTCGGTTGCTGTACAGCAGGTTCTTCGCCCCGGCGATGACCTGACAAACGGAAACGGGTATATTACATCCAGCATTACTTTCCAGGATCCGGGTAAACCTTGGTTGGCCGGTACCCAGGATGCAGAAGGTCGTGACCGCAAAAACTGGATCCGCAGCGGTGGCGCTGAAGACACGTTTAGCTTGTGTGACTATAACGATCGCAAGAACTTTGACTCTGTTGGCCAGTTTTATGAAGGCATGATGAGCAATAGTACGCTGACTCGCGGTACCTGGGCGCCATATGTACTCGGTGCAACTGGTGAGAACGGGACAGGCGCTGTAACAACTAACTGCGGCTTTGGCGTGACCAGACAACTTACGTTCTCTAAGGGCCTGTTTGATCTGCACAGTGTCGACGTAGTGTTGACATCTGATAGGACGAAATGGACACGTTGTGTAGTAGTGGAGCAGCATGAGAACCCGGATTTTTCGGAAAAGAAAGCGCCGAAATTTGGAATCAGGCGTCACGCCAGCTGGAATGGTGATCTTGATGCTGATGGCAGGCCGATATATGCGACAGATCCTAGCGATACTGGTATGTCATACTTCCCCGGTTACGCTATTAACCAGGAAACTGGTGAGCGCCTGAATATCGTTTTTGGCGAGGATTCATGGCTTAAGAATTACAACGGTGGCGACATGCTCTGGAACCCCGTTAGGGAAAGTGTTGAGGAAGTAGCAGGTGCAACTACCTATATTTTTGGTGGCAAGCATTATATATATGTTCTGAAGACACGTTACGATGAAGGTGCGCAGTTCAAGGCTGAGGGTGCCAATGCCAATTCCTATCGTCAGATAATGTGGGTTGGTAACCCATTGCTGGCGCCAGGTCAAAACTACCTGCCATTGTCACAGGGCCTCATCCCAACAGACACAAGGGTTAGGATACGTGTTGAACGTCCTTACGCGAAATTTGTACCTGCCGGCGTAACGCCGCGTGACCGTCCGGATCCAACCCAAGTTGGCAACCCGATCTACGGTTTCAGCACCAAAGATCTTGCTCCAAGGAATATTCATGAAAACCCTGACCTGGACAAGCAAGCACTGCTCGACCGGATAAACGTTGTTCCGAATCCTTACTATGGTTATGCCGGATATGAAAAAAACAGGCTTGATACACGTGTACGTATTATCAACCTTCCACAAAAGGCCACTGTAAATATCTATTCTTTGGAAGGTGCCCTGATACGCAGGCTGGAGAAGGATAACGCAAATGCTGCATACATTGATTGGGACCTTAGGAACGCGAAAGGATTGCCAATAGCCAGTGGTATGTATCTAATGCATGTTCAGGCTGACGGTATAGGTGAAACAGTATTGAAATGGTTTGGCGCTATGCGTCCTGTGGATGTAACAAGCTACTAATATTGAATAAATGGGCCGGCTACGGCCGGCCCACTAATAAAACATTATCATACGTATAATTATGAGAAAATTACTTACAGGATCGGCAATAGCAATGTGTGTTATGGGTGCTTCATTGCAAGCGGTTGCGGGCAATAAAGATCGTGTTGGGCAGGCTGGAGCAACTGAGCTGCTTATCAACCCCTGGGGCCAGAGTACTGGTGTTTTTGGGTTAAATACAGCCCAGGTAAAGGGGATAGAGGGTTTTAAGACCAATATCGCCGGCCTTGCGTTCGTTGAGAAAACTGAAGTTGGTGTTGCCTACTCTCGCTACCTGAGTGGTAGTGGTGTGGGGGTTAACAACCTCGGCCTTGGCCAGAAGCTCGGAGATTTTGGCGTGATCGGCGTTAACGTAATGTCTGTTAGCTTTGGTGACATTCCAATTACTGATTTCAACAACCCGGAGGGCCAGATCGGTACCTTTACTCCGCAGTTTTTTAATATCTCGCTTGGCTTTGCGAAATCTTTTTCTGAAAAGATACATGCGGGTATCGCCGGTACATTCGTATCGGAGCAGATATCTAACGTGAAAGCCAGCGGTGCTGCATTCGAAGCCGGCATTCAATATGTTACCGGTCAAAGGGATAATTTCCACTTCGGTATTACCCTGCGCAACCTCGGTACGAATATGAAGTTTACCGGTAGCGGTTTCGCTGTTGAAAGTGAGGCTCCGGAAAGCGAAATATACACGCTTAACCGTGAAACTCCGTCTGAGAAATTTGCTATGCCAACTTATCTGAACTTTGGCGTTGCTTATGATTTTTACCTGGATGAGAACCGCCTGAAAGATCCGGAAAGCGGACCTAAGCACAGGCTGACTGCTATGGCTAACTTTACGTCTAACTCGTTTAATAGTGACTACATTGGTGGTGGCTTTGAGTATGCGTTTCGTGAAATCTTCATGCTGCGTGGTGGTTATCGCTACGAAAATGACATAACCAACAGGTCTACCGGTACCTTCTATAGCGGATATAGTGCGGGTGCCACAGTACAGCACAGGATAGGCGAAAAAGGTCCTAAACTTGGTCTTGACTATTCTTTTAGGCCGACACATACGCCCGCTAACGGCGTGCATACCTTTTCTTTGAGGTTTATGCGCTAGGCTGAGAAAATTTCTTATTTTTGGTAATACAACGCTTCTGTGTCGATCAGAAGCGTTGTATTTTTTTCGTATACCAAATCAAACGTGAAAAATATGTCGGGAGTTAACTACGTAACGAAAGAAACATTAGATCAAATGAGAGACGAGCTCAGCCAGTTGAAAACAGCTGGAAGGGCAGAAATAGCCAGGCAGATTGCCGAAGCTCGCGAGAAAGGCGATTTGAAAGAGAATGCAGAATATGATGCGGCTAAGGAAGCTCAGGGTTATCATGAGGCTAAGATCGCACAGTTGGAATCGGCGATAGCCACGTCTCGTGTGATTGACGCAAAAGATGTTGACATAAGCAAAGTATCTATATTGAGTAAGGTAAAGGTGACCAACCTTGGCAATAAGAAAATTTTTGAGTACCAGATAGTATCAGAGCAGGAAGCCGACCTTAAAGTGGGTAAAATATCTGTTACTTCACCGATTGGCAAAGGTCTTTTGGGAAAGAAAGTGGGAGACGTTGCTGAAGTTACAGCTCCGGGTGGCGTTTTGAAGTTTAAGATCGAAAACATCTCGATCTGATGGCGAGTATATTTACCAGGATCATTAAAGGTGAGATTCCCTCCTATAAAATTGCGGAGAACGAGAATTTTTTTGCCTTTCTTGATATTTTTCCATTGGCAGAGGGCCATGTACTTATAGTGCCTAAACAGGAAACTGATAAGTTCTTTGATGTAGAGGATGACCTCCTCCGGGAGTGGCTGTTGTTTGCGAAACCGATTGCCAGGGCTATAGAAAAAGCATTTCCGTGCGACAGGTGCGGAATTTCCGTTATTGGGTTGGAAGTGCCGCACGCGCATATGCACCTCGTGCCTATCAATTCATCGGGTGATCTTAATTTTACAAAGCCTAAGCTGAAGCTGAGTGAACAAGAGTTGCAGGATGTTCAACGAAAAATATTGCAAAATCTATAGGGGTTGATTCGGTCAACCTTTTTTTATTGTAACACCACACGCTGGTTTACACTCCACGCCTGGGGTTTCTCTAAAAACAGTGCTTTGGTTTTAGCCCATGTATCTTTGAATAACCCGGAAAAACGGTAGTGATTTAAATACTGTTCGCTTTCCCAAATGCTGTAAGTGAAGAAAACATTATCGGCATGCGCATCTTGCCAAAGCTCCAGGTGCTTACAGCCCTCAAAGTTTCGGATCATCGTTTTCCGTTCTTCAAACAATTCCAGGAACGCCGGGACAGTCTCCGGTTGGAAAGTCATTTGTACTATTCGTACGATCATTCAAACACGATTTTAATGGTATTGTACATAACATGCTGTTCGCGCGAAAGTTTCAGCCCCAGTAAACTAGCCGCATTACCTCTGTTTATCGCTATTTCGAGGTATCCGGCAGAATTAAACCGGCATAGCTTTTCTCCCTCTCGGACGGCGTTATAGCGTGTTTCTATTTTCGAGATCTCATCATCTCTCATAAACTGGATGCGGAAAGGCCTGTTACGGCTTATTTTCAAAAATTGATCCTCGGTAATATTCAGCACTACGTTCTCAAACCGGTCAATGTGGATCACATGACATTCAACCGTATTGCCATCGATCTTCGGTAGTATAGGCTGGGGGCTATTCTTTAATTCATGGTTCGCAAGACCGATATCTGCAGGTGGGCTTATTTGCAATTTCTGAACTGTTTCTGAAGCAGCCACCACCCAATCTTTAAAGTTCTTAGAGGCATCAAGTTCAAAGCATTTCCATACGATCCCCGGCTCGCGACCAAAGGCCAGCGGCAGGATACCATTGTCAGGAGCCAGGAAATAGTGGTTGTTTTTTTCTAATAATACAAGCGTAGGCACCGCTTCGTAAAACGTATCAAAAAATATAAGGTGGCAGGTGCGTTCCGGAAAATGACTATAACTCGAGGACAGCAGGTAAGCAGCCTGCTGCAGGTAAAAAGGTTCAAGAAGGTGTGAAATATCTATGACATTTACGCCTGGAATACGAGCCAGAATGGCTTTAATGGATGCAACAGATGCATCCTGCAGGCCAAAATCAGAAAGGAGGCTCACTATTGCCATTGAGCAACAAAAATAGAGGCAGATATGCGTAATGCAAAGTGTCGGGTATAAATATTCGCTTCAGTGAAAATATTTGGCTGCTATATGCGTTATTATATACGTTCCGTTAACTTTACAACTAATGAATTTGCGATCGATACACTCTTCTTTCCTACTCATTTTGCTGATAAGCGCTATTTCCTTTTTGCCGTCGTGCAGGAAAGAAAAACTGTTGAATAGCGGAGGTAGCCTGGAATTTTCTGTCGACACGCTGACCTTTGATACCGTTTTTACTTCAATGGGCAGCTTTACAGTTGATGTCCGGATAATTAATAGGCAGAATCAGAAGATAAACGTTAGCTCTGTTCGATTAGCAAAGGGCGACACTTCATTTTTTCATTTAAACGTAGATGGAGCACCCGGCAATTCAGCATCAAATATAGAAGTGGCTCCGAACGACAGCTTTCACGTTTTTGCTACAGTTAAGATCGATCCACGAAACCAGAACAATCCTTTTGTGATTGAGGATAGGCTTATTGCTACATTGAACGGGAAGGATTTTTCGATACCGGTAATGGCCTATGGGCAAGATGCGAACTACATTGTGGATAGCTACCTGCAAACGCAAACCTGGAGCGATACTAAGCCCTATGTAATCATCCATAATGCCGCTGTAGATACAGGCCAGGTGCTTACAATACCTGCAGGATGCAGAGTTTACATGCATGGCGATTCAAGATTGTATGTTTTAAAAGATGCAAGCCTTAAAGTGCTCGGCACAAAAACGGACACTGTAGTTTTCCAGGGAGATCGTCTGGATCGGGATTATTTTGGCTATGAAGGGTACCCGGGGGAATGGGGAGGAATATATTTCACTAGCTATAGTTACAACAGTGAAATACATTATGCTGTACTAAAGAATTGTGGTAGCAACACCGGGGCGGGCTTACCGTCGGCGATACAACTGGAACCAGACTTACTCATTGGAGATAGTTTTCAGTTGACAATTACCCATTCCCGGATCGAAAATTCAATAGGTTATGGCATCCTGAGTTTTAAGGGTTCGCTTAAAGCTGAAAACTGCCTGATTACTGCTTGCGGCGCCCAGGCGCTGGCAATTGTGCAGGGTGGAGATTATGAGATAAATAACTGCGATTTTGTAGTATACAACAGCGATAAAATCAACCACCTGAAGGAACCTGCAGTAGCCATTCTAAACTATTTTGACATAGGTAATAACCAATACATAGCCGACGACCTGAATGCGGTGCTTCGAAACTGTGTCATTTGGGGGTCGCTTGAAGATGAAGCTTTTTTTGATAGGGTGGATAAGTACAAATACAACTTAACGCTGGAGAACTGTGCGCTTCGTAAAAAGGATGCGATACCTGATTTTGTGGTACAGAAGAACT
>JAJNBR010000149.1 GCA_021156265.1 Flavipsychrobacter sp. | reverse complement strand
CTAATATACCTGAACAAGCAACTTGACGCTATCCATGAAAGAGGACAACAATAATCTAATTCCTCCGCTGCCCCCAGTCCTTATAGCCACAAGTCGCAGACTTGCGGCAGCCGAGATAAATAATCCTACTGCTTCACCAGCTTCACCGTCGTATTCTCCATCTGCAGCAGGTACATGCCGTTGGCATTCTTTGTCAGGTCTATTGTAGTTTGTTCTTTTGCTGTGGTGCCTGTGGCTACTACGCTACCCTTTGCATCCGTTACACTATAAGCAATACCTGCGTTCGCCGTTTCCACAACAAACAATCCATCACCGGGATTAGGGTATACTTTTAGTCCCTTATTATTTGCCACTTCATCAACACCCAATTCGCTGATAAGATAACGTACAAGGATGTAGTCTTTCGTTCCCATAATTCCGGTGATCCATCCGCCGGCCACTATTTTACCATCCGGCTGTATGGCGGTAGCGTAGATCTCATCATCACTCGTAGTACTCATGGGTGTCATCACCATACCGTCTGCGTCAAAACTCGTATCCAGGCTGCCGTCCACATTAAATCTAGCCAGCGCAAATTCATGGCTGATCATTCCTGATGCGGTTCCCGCCGCCACAATACGACCATCGCTCTGTAGCGAGATAGAGCGTATGTCTGTATAATAAGAATACTTAAACGCCTTCGCGATGCCCCCTGTACCAAAGCTGTTATCCAATGTGCCGTCTGTGTTAAAGCGCACTACTGTCATGTCCATGGTGCCTCCCTTGGTAGCAGTACCACCAGCCACTATTTTACCATCGGGTTGCAGTACCATGTCATAAAAAATCTCCTCATCGCCCCAGCTGGTCCCCCAGATAAGTCCATCCTGTGCAAAACTACTATCGTATGAGCTACCATCGGTTTTCAACCGTAGTATGCCAAATTTGGTGATCTGCATAAAATCAGTACCCCAGCCTGCTGCTATAATCCGTCCGTCGGGTTGTACGGCCACGGCCCTTAAAGCGTCTTCTATGTTATTAGCATCAAATACAACATTGAACGCCGTACCGGAATGGAAGCTCATATCTGGTGAACCATCGGAATTAAGCCGCTGGATCTTCGCATCGTAAATCCCTCCCCATGTTCCGGCTACAACAATTTTTCCGTCAGGCTGTATAACGATACTTTCCCAGTCGCCAGCCATTTGTGAGACCTTACCGTTTACACCGAATGTTGAGTCGAGCGTACCATTAGGTTTAAACCTTGCTATCGCCCCTCCGCCCGTCGTGCTTGTAAAGGAGCTACCCGCTACCACGATCTTTCCGTCGGGTTGCAGCGCCACGGCAAAACCCTGGGCATAGCCGGCGTCAAACTTAACTGTATCCCAGCCATCGTTATCAAAACTGTTATCTAAGGTGCCATTACTATTGTAACGGGCTACCAGCATACCGCGGTCGTTTGTATAATCCAGCTGCCCCACCACTACGATCTTTCCATCAGGCTGGACTGTTATAGCTTTGACCGACGAAGCGGCCGCAGAGCCAAAATTGCCGATCACCTGGCCGCCATTACCAAAAGTAGGATCTAGTGTACCGGCCTGTGCATAGGCGCTATGTCCAGCTACCAGCAATAAGAGGAATAGAAGAATAGGTTTCATAAGTTAAGGTTTAAAAACCGCTGTATACCATACAGAAGAGACCCGAAATTAAGCAAAACTGAATATGAAAACTAGTTGCAGGAAGGAAATGACAATAGTGTCCCCAAAAAGCAGCCTTACCCTTTCCAAATAGGCGCCCGCATTGTATCTTAGCCAGACCAACCTTTGAGAAATGAAACACCTGCTCACCCTCTTATTGCTCGCCGTTGCCCTCCAGTCATCCGCCCAGCGCAAACCCGAAAAGATATTATACGAATCGGAGTGCCCGCAGCATGCGTATTGTAAAGATTGCGGCGATACAAAAGCGGTATTTCCCGGCAAGATGAAAAGGTATTTTGAGAAGGAACTCAACTTCCGCGATCTCGATCTGATAGAAGGTGTCATCATCGTGCAGGTAGCTGTGGATTCAACCGGCACGCCCTGCGTCAACAAATTCTATAACTACACCACCAATACCGCCGATGAAGTGACCCGCCTGAAACTGGCCTGGCTGATACAGAAAATGCCCAGGTGGCAACCTGCAATGGTAAATGGCCAGCCTGTGAACTCGTTTGTGAAGCTGGCGTTTTACAGTAAGGTAGAAGACCGTTCGCTATTTCATGTAGACTACCTGCGTAACGACAAAGAAAAAAAATGGGTGGTGAAAACAAAAAATGACCCCATCCTGGTAGACGCCAGCGCCATGGACTCAAGCATAGAACAATAAACGTGTGGCTGGTATTATTCAATTACACTAGTTCCACACCTGCTTTTGCTTCTGGCTAAACAGTGCATTGTCCGAGACGCTCAACAGCACCAGCGTCGCCAATCCCAGTATCACCAACAGCGATATCTCCAGGTAGGAAAGCATCATATTATTATTGATGATGGAGTGCGTGTTCTTCGTCAGGTTATCACCCTCGCCCACTTGTATACGGTTCAGGCGGTCGAGCGACTGCATAGTCGCATCAAAACGGCGGTCTATGTTGCCATGCATAGCCAGGGCCGATGTTTTATCTTCCTTATGTAGCCTCAGCCATGATGCCTCCAGGTCGTTGTAGTTCTGCAGCTGTTGCTTAAATGCTGTCCAGTGCATTTTCTCTTCAGTCGTCAGGTAGGTGTTTTCGTAATCTGCCATCAGCAGGGCAATGTTCCGGTTGTGTTGCAGCGTCCGCGCACGCAGCTCCTCCTGTGTATGCGCTACGTTAGCATCGTGCAACAGGCGTTTGCGGTACAGGTTGTTGCTGATCTCGAAAATATAGGTTGCAGGTTTCAGCCTGTCGTTATTGATCGAGGCCATAGAGCTATCCAGGCTCGAAAAACTTCTCCGCTCCGAAAAATTGCTCAGCAGGATCACGATTATTATTCCCATCAACACGATCGCAGCCTTTAACTTATACTTTACATAATATGCCCACTTCATAAAATCTCCCTGTTTCCATCAAGTTACGAAATTATCACCAATCTCCTGCTGACCCCTGTCAGCCCTTGGCGCCACAAATACATAAACCATGTAGATTTGCTTAAATACCCCTTACTATGACTGCCGAACTGTTAAAAGAAGTTAAAGAGCACAGTATCTACCGCATGGAGCGCAATACACCACGTATAGCCAGTTGCCTGGAGCAACTGAGTGAAGAAGAGGTATGGAACCGTCCGAATGATTCGTCTAACAGTGTGGGAAATTTGATACTGCATCTTTGCGGCAACATCACGCAATACATCATCTCCTCCATCGGCCACGTGCCCGACAACCGCGAGCGCGACAAAGAATTTTCAGCTAAGGGCGGTTTTACCAAGGCAGAACTGATGCAAAAGCTGGACACAGTTGTTTCGGAAGCGGTGCGCGTAATAAATGACGCGAGCGCAGAAGAGTTGCTGCGCATTCGCAATGTGCAGGGATATACATATTCAGGCATCGGCAACATCATTCACGTTACCGAGCATTATTCTTACCACACAGGCCAGATAGCTTTCTGGACAAAGCTGTTGAAGAATAACGACCTCGGCTTTTATGCTAACATCAACCTGGATATAAAAAACGAAGATTAGGCAAAGGCCGCTGCAACGGCTTTTGTATGCTTTGCATGCTTGCTCACTACCTTATGCACTATCTCCGTGGTCATATCCGGAAAGCTTACAGAAATGCGCTCATCATTCAGCAACCACCACCGTATGTCTTCATGATATTTTACCGAGAGTGCTTTGATCACCGGTACCCCGATGTCTTTAAGCGCGGCGGCATTGCATTGTTGCTCATACTGCGTCTGCATCGGTATCACCATCAGCTTTTTGCCCAGGTGTAAGGCTTCCGCCGGCCCTTCGAAGCCCGCGCCGCAAAGCACACCCTTGCTGGTTGCCATAGAGCGAATAAAGGCCTCGTTGTTGATGGGCATCACACGCACATTCTTTAGCGTATAAGCGCCCTTGTTGTGTTTGGAGAAAACCTGCCACTGCGCTTCGGGAAATTTGGAAAGATGCTCGCACAGCATATTGTCATCGTAGGCAGGAAGATATACAGTGTAGTGTCCTTCATCGGTGGGTTGCAGCTCGCGGATCTCGCGTCGTATAACAGGGGTAAAAATATTTTTATCGTAAGGTTTGAAATGAAAACCATAAGCTGCAGTTACAGGTGCATAGCGTTGCAACACCAGTTTGCCCACCAGGTCAAACGTTTTTGGTGCAGGTGCGTGGGCGTTGAGCACAGCGCACTGGTGGCTCAGCGAGATACAGTCTTTCTTTTTCAGTTTGCACGCCCATGCCGATACCGGCTCAAAATCATTGATAACAAGATCGTAATCTTCGACAGGCAACAGTTTAACATCCCGTATTAGCCTGCGCAACCGCAGCTTGCTCGCCGTAGCCCAGAGATCCACGCCGCCGCTCCTGCCAAAGATGAAGCTCATACCGTAGTATTTGTACTTCACGGGGTAAGGCAATTCCACATCGGCCTGTATGCCGCTGATCAGCACATCCACATCGCCGTATTTCGCCAGTTCGGGATAAATATCGCGTGCACGGCTCAGGTGCCCGTTGCCTGTGCCCTGTATAGCAAATAGTATTTTCATTATAGTTGTTTATGCAGCTTCTATATTCTTCAGCTCGCCATCATCTATCACAGGCTTACGCTTCATGTTCAGTTCCGTCAGCAGCGATGCCATCAGCTCTTTCGGCGATTGTTTCATTTTCTTCTTATCTATATCTATTTCCTGCGCTACTGCATCATCGGCATACCGGTAGATGCTCCACGCGCCGTCGTTATATTCCAGCGAGGACAGGTTCTCTATCCAGTCGCCCGAGTTCATGTAGATCACATTTCCCTTCTCCGTTTCTACTGCTCTTATCTCCGGGTGGTGTATGTGCCCGCACACTACATAGTTGAATTGATTATCCACGGCTATATCGCACACGGTAGCCTCAAACTTGTTGATGAACTTTACCGCGCCCTTTACTTTGTCTTTTATCTTTTTCGAGAGTGATACCTTGCCCTTACCCATACGCTCGCTGCAGAAATTCACCATGCTGTTGATGACGATCAGCGTATCGTAGCCTACGGACCCCAGCTTTGCCAGCCATTTGCTATGCTGCATCACCACGTCAAACACGTCGCCATGAAATATCCATACCTTCTCGCCGTTCAGCTTCAGGCTCAGTTTGTTGGTTATTTTCAGCGAACCTAGCTGTAGACCCTTAAAACGCCGTAGCATTTCATCGTGGTTGCCTGGTATATAATACACCGGCACTTCTTTGGCAATAAGCCCTATAAGGTGTTTCATCACCATCATATGGGTGGATGGCCAATAACGTTTGTTGAACTGCCAGATATCAATGATATCCCCGTTCAGCACAACCGATTTGGGCTTGATACTTTTTAAGTATTGCAGCAACTCTTTTGCGCGGCACCCATATGTGCCCAGGTGTACATCCGACAACACTACTATATCAACTTCTCTTTTTGCCATTGGCTTCAGGTTTTACAAAGAGACCAATTAGGTGTTACCCCTGCATTAAAGCAGCGTTATCAGTGTATTATCTATTAAAGCATATATAAGACACTGCCGCGCTACCATTTTAACAACCATATCAAAAAAGGATTGATTTCCATATTATTTATACATACCTTTACTTCACGGCCGCATTTTATTACGCATAAAAAGTCTTTATGCAACATCCAATTGATCTGCAAAAGATCGAAGAGTCTCACGACTACATTAGCGGCTACGATTACCAACTGAACATTGTCATCTGGAACGACGCAATAGCCCGCAAATACAACATCCCCAAGTCAAAGGCCCTTGGCCAAAATGTGCTGAAGCTCTTTCCGCAGGTAAGCGCCGACGACTTCCGCATCAAATGCCTCAAAGAGTCTATTGCAGACAAAAAGATGTTTTTCTTTTCCGCACTGCCTTATGTGTTTGAGAACCGCATTTATTCGCAACTGATATTGCCGGGCAGGGAGCACAATAACTTTCATGTGCTAAGCGTGGTGCGCGATCACGTGGCCAATGAACTTTACCTGAGGACAGACCTGCTGAACTCCATTATATCAAAGCCATCACTGGTCAGCGAATAGCCTTAACATACGTTTTTGAGGTTTTCCGTATCTTTGCAGCTCATTCTTTCAAAAACAGAACAAGCCGATGTAGACAATAATTTCTTTCAGCAACCAACAGGAACTCCATTCCTCATTTTTCAACGAAAGAAATTATGCTTATTCTTCAAGGCGTTCAATACGCCCATCCCAACCGGGACATATTATTACATGATATAGACCTCGTGGTGAACCGCCACGACAAAGCTGCCATTGCCGGCAATAACGGCACAGGAAAATCTACGCTATTAAGATTGATGGCCGGTTCACTTCACCCATCGGGCGGCTCGATAAAAGCAGAAACGCCGCCCTACTACGTACCACAACATTTCGGGCAGTACGATGACATGACCGTAGCAGAGGCGCTGCGCATTGACCATAAACTGCATGCGCTGCACGAAATACTGGCCGGCAATGTTACCGACGCCAACATGTTGACACTCGATGATGACTGGACCATAGAAGAACGCTGTAACGAAGCACTTGCTAAATGGGAGTTGAGCGATATTGATCTCGACAGGCCCATGTCAGCGCTGAGCGGCGGGCAAAAGACGCGTGTATTCCTGGCGGGCATCCAAGTGCACCGCCCGGAAATTGTTTTGCTCGACGAGCCCAGCAACCATCTCGACACCGCGGGCCGAAGCATGCTGTACAACTACATCACCACTACCAATGATACACTTGTTATTGTCAGCCACGACCGTACGCTGCTCAACCTGGTAGATAAAATGTTTGAATTAAGCTCCAAAGGAATTGCCGCATATGGTGGCAACTATGAGTTTTACGCAGAACAGAAA
>JAJNBR010000148.1 GCA_021156265.1 Flavipsychrobacter sp. | reverse complement strand
TATAAAAAGCACTTTGTGTCATTGATCAGGGGCATCAACTGAATGCCGGTCAGAGACCGGGTGATTCAGTTAGACACGGGTCGCCCTGCGGAAGACCCGCGCCAGTTGGTGTCGCGGGGTTATCTTCAATTCACAATAATGATTAACTTTATCAACACGTAATTCCATCCTATGAATAAGTACCTATCTTCTTGTCATTATAGGAAGTGGCTATTATATACTCTGGTAGTTCTTCCGTTTGGCATTAATGCACAAGCTCAAAATCTTGTACCTAATCCAAGCTTTGAAGAATATATAGAATGTCCGAATGAAGATCCCCAGGCACTGATTACTACTAAATACTGGTATACATATTTTCCGAATCCTGATTATTTCCATCCCTGCAACAGCGGAGATCGCAGCACCCCTAAAAGCGGAATGGGTTGGCAAAATGCGCATCATGGCGTTGCATATGTAGGATTATCTACCGGAAACAAAGCAGGGGGACAGGAATATGTGGCTAATAAGTTAAACGCCCCTCTTGAACCCTGTAATTTCTATCGAACAGGAATTTCAGTAAATCTTGTTGATAGCCACAAGGCTGGAACAGATAACCTTGGTGTTTTGTTCTTTCTTAGCCCCCCTCCATATTTTGGCTCGGGGATTCATCGGAATATTCCCCAAGTTTCCTATTCAAAATATGGAGCTATCACGGACAAAATAAACTGGACGAGGTTAACAAAAACATTTCGGGCTGATTCCGCATACGACAAATTAATCATCGGCGGATTTGGCAACCTCGACAGTATGCAAATCGTAATCACACCTACAGGCAAAAACAGTCTTGTTTGGGGATATTATTTTCTTGATTCGGTTGTGGTGGAAAAACTTTTTGGGTTTGATATGAACAGAGTTTTATGTGCGGGAAATCCATTTGACATAACCTTTGGCGTCTTTGTAAGCGATTATTTCAGGAACGGGAATGCCTTTACTTTTCAGCTATCAGATCAGAATGGAAGCTTTGCAAGCCCAACAAATATTGGCGTTTCTGAGAGTACTGCATCTGGCATTATAAAATGCAACGCACCTAACATCCCTACCGGAAACAACTATAGGGGGCGCATTGTATCCAGCATTCCACCAGACACCTTCAATCTATGCGGAAACATTCAAATCACCTCTGGGTTAAATCTCAACATTAACAGCAACGCCCCGGTTTGCCCCAAAGAAGATCTAATATTAATGGCATCTGCAGTAAACGGTGCTGCTTATCGCTGGACGGGCCCAAACTCATTCTCCTCCGAGTCGCCAAATCCTGTGATCAGTAAAGCAGACAGCATTCATTCGGGCAATTATATTGCTACGGCTTCTTTGAACGATTGCAAGGCGACGGATTCCATCACAGTAGATGTAGTATGCAATCCCGTTGCAGTACCAACGGGTTTTAGCCCCAATGGAGATGGGAATAATGATGTCTTGTTTGTGCGAGCTATGGAAAGTGTTAAAGAGTTAAATCTGCGCATTTATAACCGATGGGGACAGCTTCTCTTTGAAACGCGGGATATCAATAGTGGTTGGGATGGTACTTATAAAGGTCAAAAATTTGATGCGGAGGTTGTAGCATATGTTCTAACAGCAGTTTCTCAAAGTGGACGTACATACTTGTCAAAAGGCAATATCACTTTAATCCGTTAGCTTCCCCTTAAGGCAGCGACGTATTTCAGTATATTACCTTATCAAAAAGGTCTCTTAACTTAACCACCGTTCAAGCATCGGTGCTTGAACGGATAAGATTAAAAAAAGCCGGCTAAAAGCCGGCCTGCATATCTAAAAAGTTTAAGTTCTAATTCAACTCCGTATACCGCTTAAAGTTATCGAGTATCGCCTGCCAACCCGCGCGTTGCATATCTACAGGATTTTCTGTTTCTGCATCAAAAGTCTCCGAAACCTTTGTCTCGTTTCCGTTATCTGTAAAATCAACGGTCACCCTGCGGCCATCGCCCATGGCGTATGCTATTCTTTTATTAGGAACCACTTCATCGTACGTTCCTCCAAAGTCGAAACCAAAGCTGCCGTCCTTGGCTTCCATGCGGCAGGTAAAAGAACCGCCGCTACGCAGGTCATTGGTTGCTGATGGCGTATGCCAGTCTTCAGAGGCATTGTTCCATTGCATGATGTGTACTGGAGTTGTCCAGTATTGCCATACTTTGTCAACAGGTGCTTTCACGGTTGTTTCTACCGTTACGGTGGTGGCTGTGTTGTTCATATTGGTGGATTTTTTTGTAATTCAAATGTACGACTTGGTAGGATGTGATTAGATTAACAATAAACAGAAAAGCCGGGCAACCAGGACTTCCGTAAGTTCCGTCCAAAATAACAAGATTGTATACCCGGATGAACGTGTTAATCAGTAAGTTAAGTGCCCGAGGAATGCCTTGGGCACGTAGTAGTATGGCTGTTATTATCCTTTCCTCAGCATATCGGCATATCCGTTAGGCAAAGGACTATTCTCCACAGCCCGGGCTGCTTTTTCAATATCGTAGTCGAAACGGACAAATTCTACTTTCAGCGATTCCTTGTTTGTACGGCTAAGATGTTCGTCGATGGTCAGCATTACATAACAACCGCGGGGATCGCCGTCTTTCGGCTTGCCTACCGAACCGAGGTTAATAGCGTGACGGAAATTGCTTTTACCTTCACCATACGCTAAAACACGATGATACGGCTTATGTGTATGTCCAAAACACATGATGTCCGCATTTGCCTGTTCCATAATACGGAGCAGGCTTTTTTCATCGCGGTCTTCGAACAGGTATTCATTTATTTTACGCGGGCTACCATGCACCAATAAAAGATCAAGGTGATCATCATTCAGTTGCAACTCTATGCGTATATGCGCCGGAAGCGTACGCAGATAAGCTCTTTCGTCAAGTCCTACCACTTCATTAGTGTAAGAGATCGAAACTTTACCCATTGCTTTTTCCTCGTCAGTCTTGTACGCGCATCCACAGTCATCACTATTTCTGCCTATTCCGAAATCGTAGTTGCCGGCTATAGTCGGAATGCCACGTTTGCGGATAAAATTGATCACCTCATTGGGCCAAATGTTATACCCTACCAGGTCACCCAGGCAATAAATAGCATCCGGTTTCTGCGCATCCATGTCGGCAAAGCATGCTTCCAGCGCCGGTAGGTTTGCATGTATGTCACTAAACAGTGCTATTCTCATTAATAGTGTTTTTATTTTGGGTCAGGTAAAGCCAAATAGGAATAGCCAATGCCGCACCGATTACGGGAGCAACCAGATAAACCCATAAATGCTCAAGATGACCTGAGATCAACGCAGGTGCAACAGACCGCGCCGGGTTCATAGACGCACCACATATTGGTCCGGCAAACATGGCTTCCAATGCCACTACCGCCCCAATGGCAAGGCCAGCGAACATGCCCTGTTCCTTGCTGCCTGTAGCAACATTAATAATCACGAACATCAGGAAAAACGTCAGCAATAATTCAAGAACAAACGATTGCGCGGCGCTACCCTGCGGCAGTGTTGCGCCTAGTAGCTCATTTGCAGGAAACAAATACCTGAGTATTACGCTTGCCAGCAGAGCTCCGAGCAATTGGCTAATGATATAAGGCGTAAGTTGTTTCAACGGAAAGCGGCGTGCAATAGTAAAAGCAATACTTACAGCCGGGTTGAGATGCGCACCTGAAATACTTCCCAGCGAATAGATCATACTCATCACGATCAGCCCAAAAGTGATGGCAATACCAACATGAGTAATCGCTCCCCCGCTTTCCTGATTGATAATAATAGCACCTGTGCCACAAAACACAAGTGCAAACGTGCCGATTAGTTCTGCTATATAATTACGCATTAGCATCGTTAGCAGCAGCCACCACCGGGAGTACAGCCATTATTTTGAGCAGATGAACCCAGTTCAACCATTGATACTTTCTTTTTTTCAACCGGGATGCCACATGCATCCGACGCGAGACATGCAGTCTGCTTAGATGCAAGAACAAAATTGCTCCCGTCAAACTCAAGGTCATATTTGCCGATGGTTTCTGCCTGGTACTCCACTTCTATTTCCAGGTCTTCCATTCCCAATACCTTTTCTGACAAGGCTATTATATTTAAAAATTTGCCGGCCTTTAAGCGATGCTCAAAGTCGTTTGCGTCCCATAATTGAAAATTTGCGACCTTCTCATGCCGTACAGTACCACCACAATCAATAAAGTCTTTTGTAATAATCCCTACTTCTGTAACATGGAAATGCTCAGGTACAAATGTGCCATTCGGCAACCTGAAATTTACACTTTCCGAATTAGCCAGATATTTCTTGATCTCTGATAGTTTCATGATCTTCTTTTTTTTATGAATGATTTATTGCAATAAAACGACTAATAATTCCAAATTTTTTTAGCAACAATTCTTACCTGTTGGCATCTCTGTAAAAAAACCTATAAAAAACTGCCTGTACTCATTCCACACTTTAGGATTAAGGCAATAACAGATACTGGTACCTTCAACTGTTCCCTGTATAATACCAGCATTTTTCAGTTCCTTCAGATGCTGCGAAATTGTGGGCTGCGCAAGTCCAAGAGTTTCAACCAGGTCACCGCAGATACAAGCATTTGACTTGATAAGATGCTGCAAGATGGCAATACGTGCAGGATGCGCTATAGCTTTAGCCATATTGGCAAGATCATTCTGCTTTTTAGTAAATAGTTCTGTCTTTGTAGCACCCATATCAAATACTTCATTGCAATATTACGATACAAGCTTTAATCAAACAAATTTTTCTGTTGCCCTATTGTTCTCTGACGTAACAATTAGTTTAAATGGACTTAACACGGCCAACACAATAGCGTAACACTACTGGCATTCTTTTGCGGATAAATAAATCGCCTCAAAAAAATGAAAAAGACTTTACTCGCAACAGCGTGTCTTTCAGCGGTGTTTTCGGCAAATGCACAGAACACTAATTGTACCCCGCACAAACTGCACATCAGCAGGTTTACTTCAGTGCTGCCATCGGCTCAGCCGGACTCGCTCAGGATCCCATCTACGCACACATTCCAGGTGTTGACGCAAAACGGAGTGCCGTACACCGACACTTCAAAAGGATTGGTACTCGGCACTTTCGATTTTACAGGCTATGTACCCATCAACAAAAGCAGCACCAACGGGTATGTTGCTTTGAACCACGAAGGTGGCAGCCCCACGTCTGCAGGCGTAAGCATTCTTGACGTAAGTTTTGATGCAACTAAAAAACTTTGGAATGTTGCTCAAAAACGCAAAGTTGATTTTGCGCCTATAATGGGTACAGCCCGCAATTGCTCAGGTGGGGTTACACCATGGATGACAGCAATCACATCGGAGGAATCTCTACCTTCCGGCGATGCCAATGCAGATGGCTACCAGGATATAGGCTGGAACGTGGAAATAGACCCTGTAACTGCTAAGATCAAAGACTATAACAACGACGGAACCCCGGATAAAATCTGGAAAATGGGCCGCATGTCTCATGAAAACGTTTGCATATCGAACGATAGCATGGTGTTATATGAGGCAAACGATGAAGGTGCCGGATACGTATTCAAATATGTATTGACAAACAAAGCCGACCTAAGCGATGGTACGTTGTATGTTGCCAAACTGGATGGAGCTATAGGTGCCGCTACTACAGGTGCATGGGTAATGCTGCCGACTTCGACACCCACAGAGTGTAATAACGTGCGTGCAGCAGCAGCAGCAGCCGGCGCTACAAGCTTCAGCTCGCTGGAAGACGTAGAGATAGGCCCCCATGATGGTAAGATCTATTTCACATCGAAAAGCAGCAGCCGTGTATATCGTTTCTCAGACTGGGGGACCACCTTTGGCGATGTTGAAGTGTATGTAGGTAATGCCAACCAGCAATATGAAATTGAATATGAGGGCGGCAAAAAAGTGTATGAGCAATGGCGCGGAGGAAACGACAACCTGACTTTTGACGACCTGGGCAACCTGTATGTATTGCAGGATGGCGGCCGCAACCACATCTGGATGGTAGGCGCCTGCCACACGCCTCAAAACCCGGACGTAAAGCTGTTTGCTGTAACACCGGCAGGTTGTGAGCCAACAGGTATGACCTTCTCTCCAGACTATAACTACATGTTCGTGTCTATACAAGGCCCCGATGGCAGCAACGCTACCGTAATGAAAGACGCAGCCGACAGCAGCATCATATTCAACAAGGAGACTTGCGTGGTGATCGCACGCAGGGGCTACCTCGGCAAAGACACCCTGGAAGATACCACTACTCCCAACTTTATTGTTGATGTCAACAAAGTACAGGACCTTACAATCGAACAAACCTACCCTAACCCTACTACTTCTGACGTGACATTAAAAATCAACAGTACTCTGAACCAGGATGCGGACATCAGGATATACAGCATGACCGGTGTACTGGTATATAACCAGAAAGCCACACTTAAAAGCGGCACCTCCGACATCAATCTAAGTACAGCCGCCCTCGCAACCGGCACTTACAACATAGTTGTAACTACACCAGCAAGTAAAACCAATACAAGATTAGTGAAGCAATAATGAGCAAGAACTTTATAAATACACTGATCATAGTTGCCTTGTCTTTACAAGGCAACTATGCTTTTGCGCAATGCGCCAATGAGACCTCGTATTCATTATCTCAGGCGCTCAAAGACAGCCTTTGCGTTAAGAAATTCATACTGCGCGGGCAAAGATTGGAACATTTGCCACGAACAGTGGGACAGCTGAAAAACGCAGAGTACGTAGACCTGCAAAAGAACAAATTTGCTTACCTGCCTGATGAACTGGGCAACCTGGCAAAAACAACCCAACTGGTATTAAGCGGCAACGAGCTGAAACGGGCGCCCGAAAGCTTATGTAACATGCGACAGCTTACGTCGCTGCATGTAGACAGAAATTACCTGGTGCAATTGCCTGCCAATATATCAGAGCTGAAAAAACTGACAATACTGGATGCTTCGTGGAATGACCTTGCTTCTGTAGGCGATGGGATCTGCGGCCTTAAAAACC
>JAJNBR010000147.1 GCA_021156265.1 Flavipsychrobacter sp. | reverse complement strand
CCAGATCGAGATATAATTTCATTTCTAAGAGCTATCGCAGGTTGTTGGCTAATGCCAACAACCTGCTTTTTTTTGCCTGTAAGGCGCCTGCATAGCAATATGCAAATACCTGATTGTCAAGGTCGCGACAGAACGTTGTGTATAATTGTGCATTTTTTTCGCTTTTTATTTTTTACACATCGCGACCACCCATAAATACAATAGCAAATATACGACAATAACAGATAATAGAAAAATAATAATCCGGTTTGCTATGAAAGCTGTAATTTGTTGTCTCAAACAACTTGAATGACCAGTATCGTAGTATTCTGCGGATCGAGTGAGGGCTACCAGGAATGCCATAGAGAAACAGCTTACGGGCTGGGCAATATCCTGGCCGAGCGTGGCTACCGCGTAGTATATGGGGGCGCTAAGATTGGCCTGATGGGGGCAGTAGCCGACGGCGCGCTGGATAAGGGCGGCAATGTAGTAGGTGTGATACCGCACTTCCTGCGAACCAAAGAAGTGACGCACGAAGGCCTGACAGAATTGGTACTGACTGACACCATGCACGACCGCAAGCTGAAGATGCATGAGCTAAGCGATGGCGTTATCACGCTGCCCGGCGGCTGGGGCACTATGGAAGAAATGTTCGAGATGCTGACATGGGGGCAGCTCGGTCTGCACAAAAAGCCCATGGGCATATTGAACATCAACGGATACTACGATAGTCTCAAAGGGCTGGCGGATACCATGGTAAACGAAGGATTTCTGAAACAGGAGATACGCGACATGCTGCTGTTCAGCGATTCGATAGAAGAGCTACTGGAACTGATGGAAAACTACGTAGCACCGGACGTACCACAGTGGGTTACCAAGAGAACAACCTAGCATCATGAAACGATTGGTAGTAGATATGGATGGAGTGCTGGCCGATGTATACAGCCAGTTTATTAAAAAACATCATGAGGAATCCGGCGAATGGCTATCTATCGACACCATGGCAGGTTTATATGAGGGCGAGGTATTTCCTTATGCCCGTAAGCATATAAACACAAAAGGCTTCTTCGAAGATATACCGGTTATGGCCCACAGCCAGGAAGTATTGGCTGAGCTTATCAAACATTACAAGGTCTATATAGTATCCGCGGCAATGGAGTTCCCCCTTAGTCTAAGTGAAAAGCAACAATGGCTGGACAGGCATTTCCCTTTCATTAGCTGGCGACAACGAGTGTTCTGCGGTTCGAAGGAAATAATTAGGGCGGACATCATGATCGATGATTATTTAAGAAACCTCGACAGCTTTGAAGGTGAGACCTACCTGTTCACACAACCGCACAACAGCCTTATTGAAAGTGACAGGCACAAAAGAGTGAAGGATTGGCTGGAAATAAAAAGCATATTACTTCCCTAAACTCCACCGCACAGAACATCAATACGGGTTGGAGTTGATGACTGCTGGACCAACCCTGTTTACTGATCTGGCCCATGCCTGGCATACTGATTAATGGTACATTTATACACAATACCGGCAACCTTATTATGAACATACACAACCTGGAAGGCGTTGACATGGTTCGATTGCACAGCGCATTCATTGCCGCTTTTTCCGACTATGCCGAGCCCTACGACAAAACTTTGCAGGAAATGATGCATATCATAGAGCGCAGGGGATATGACCCTGGGATTTCATTCGGGACTTTTGATGACGAAATACTGGCCGCATTCACCCTTAATGGAATAGATACCTGGAATGGCGTGCTGACCGCCTATGATACCGGGACAGGTACGATACCGAGCCATCGCAGGCGAGGGCTTGCGGCAAGAATATTCAATGAGTCGATACCCGCATTGAAACAGCGTGGCATCCGCCAGTACCTGCTTGAGGTGATCAAGGTAAATACCAAAGCATTTGACCTGTATGCAAAACTGGGGTTCGAGGTAGTTCGTGAGCTGGACTATTATATTATTGCGAAAGACGAGCTGAGTATCAGGAATGAAAAGATAATTGACGGTTACACCACAAAAGAGATCGCTGACCCTGATTGGGAGCAACTAAAAGCATTTTGGGAGTTCCAGCCTTCGTGGCAAAATTCCATAGCATCCGTCCTGCGGAAGCGTTCACTTTTTAGTATCATGGGCATTTATGATGCACATACACTCGCAGGTTACGGCATCGTAGAAAAAGAAACAGGAGATATCCCGCAATTCGCCATATCGCAGCCGTACAGGCGTGAAGGTCTTGGTACTACCCTGTTGCATGAATTGCTAAAGCATTCGGACGGCGATACCGTAAGGTTTATTAATGCGGAAGCAACCTACGAGCCGTTCAAATTCTTTATGAATAGTATTGGGTTGAAACCCGGGCACGGCCAATATGAAATGATACGTAACTTGTAATATCATGAGCTCAGCAACTTTGCTTCTGTGTTTTATCCTCCTGTCATTACCTACACAGGCACAGCGCTACATCTTTTTCCTGCACAATAAGTTTATCGAAGAGGCCGGACTTGATGGAGTGCATCCTGAGTATGGCAAAGCAGAATACCATGCCATCCTCGATTCATTCCGCAAAAAAGGCTTCGCCGTCATCAGTGAAGTACGTCCTAAGAATACTGATGGTATAGCATATGCACGCAAAGTAGCGGGGCAGGTCGATAGCTTGCGACAGACCGGCGTTAAAGCTTCACAGATAACGATCATCGGCACCTCCAAAGGGGGATATATTGCACAACACGCATCCGGATTACTGAAGAAGAACCATTTGAATTTTGTGTTCATCGGTAGCTGCGGCGAATACCTGGAAGAAGAGCCTGATGTAAAATGGTATGGCAACGTCTTGTCGATATACGAAAACAGCGACCAATGGCTATCGTGCGAGAAAATGAAGAACAGGCAGGGCAACAACGTGACGCATTATAAGGAGATAGAGCTGAACACCGGCATGAAACACGGCTTTCTTTATAAAGCACTTCCGCAATGGATAGCACCCGCAGCTAAATGGGCCAACCAACAATACGATTAGCATCATGCGTTTTTTTATCAGCATAGTTTTATTTGCGGCAGGAATATCCTGCGCCTCTGCACAGCATAACCTGCAACGGCAGCTCGACTCTGTATTGACCTCGAGGAAAGATAAATTCAACGGCGTAGTGCTGGTGACGCAGCGCGGCACGGTCCTGTATCAAACTGCACAAGGCTACTCAGACCTGGAGGCAAAAAAATCTGTCAAAACCGATGATCAATTTATTATTGGCTCTATCAGCAAGCAAATAACCGCGGTACTAATATTGCGAGAGTATGAAAAAGGTCATTTACGCCTCGATGGAAAACTCAATCAATACTTGCCGGAGCTGACTTATAGTTGGGCTGATTCTGTTACCATCCACGACTTGCTTACCCATACCTCCGGGGTGCGGGAGAATTTGCAACCGCCCCTGGTTTTTAAACCGGGAAGCCGGTTTGAGTATTCCAATACAGGCTTTAATCTGCTGGGTGATGTTGTGGCGCATACTTCAGGAAAAAGCTATTTGGTGATGGCCGAAGACCTGTTTAAAGAATGCGGCATGAAGAACAGTTTTCATCCTGCTTCAAAAAAGCACAACCGTCTTGTAAAAGGATACGTGGAGGATGAGCAAGGAATCATCAATGACGTAACAACCGAAGAAAGATATGCCGTGGCAATCGCCGCGATCGCGGCATCGGGCGGCTTTATTTCTACTGCGGCAGACCTGGCAAAATGGAATACCAGTCTACACGGTGGGAAACTTTTAGAAGACAGTACTTACAAACTCATGATGACCGCATATGACAATGCGGTAAGACAGCACCCGTTGTCAGGCCGTACTGTTTATGGATATGGTATTACTGTTGATAAGACTAATAGCTTGTTGCAACTAGGCCAAACGGGAAGGGTCCCCGGCTATAATTCTATAAATTTTCACTTCCCGGAAAGCGGCACCAGTATGATCGTATTTAATAACATCCAGTACAGTCCGATGGATGCCAAAGAATGCTTTCGTTACCACGCAGGTGTTCAACATGTAGTACGCAGGTATCTGTTAGCCGGTAGAAAGCAGTGAGTAACAACGTCGTTACTGTGTATTACCACCAATCAACAACTTTACACTAATTTCAATGCCATAATAACAGCGTATGGCATTAAGCAGAATATGGTCGGCATTTATCATCGTGGCTATCGTCGTTGCGGGATTCAGGTGTTTCATTGGAGGAGATGAGTCTATATTCAGCCGCATGGTGATCGGCAAGGCTGATGAAGCCTACGAACCGGTATACTACGCGATGATCGGCGAACCCCAAAAAGCAGGCCTCCGGTCGAGAGAAGATTTTGCCACCTATATTTCGAGCTATGGCTATACTCCGGCAGACTCGGCAAATGCGCCGGCGGTGTTGTTGACCGATCAACTCTCGGCGGATTCTGTTACTATACTTAAGTCATTATATCCCACCGCCCAGGTTCATACTTATCGTTCCATTCAATCTAAACTGGTTAAAAAAGTAGATGGTATCATCGAAACGTGTAAGGCAGCTGTAAATATCTGCATCGGGCTCATCGGTGTGATGGCGCTGTTTATGGGCTTTCTTAGTATTGCTGAACGTGCAGGTGGCGTTCGGTTGATGTCACGTATGATATGGCCATTTTTTTCCAGGATCTTTCCTGATGTACCGAAAGGTCACCCGGCCATGGGACATATGATGATGAACTTTTCCGCCAACCTGCTGAACCTGGATAATGCAGCGACGCCTTTCGGTATCAAAGCCATGGAAAGCTTACAGGAGCTGAACCCCGAAAAGGAAAAAGCCTCCAATGCGCAGCTTATGTTCCTTTGCCTGCATGCCTCGGGACTGACAATGATACCTGTTTCGATCATTGCTGCACGTGCGGCTGTGAAATCGGCCAGTCCTACCGACATATTCATTCCCTGCATGATCGCCACATTCGCCGCTACGATCACCGCGATGATACTGGTAGCCATCCGGCAGCAGATCAACCTGTTTCAAACAGCAATACTGGCATGGGTGGGCGGCATCTGTGCACTGATCGCTTTGCTGGTGATGTACGTAACCTCACTGAATGCGGATGAGGTACAGTCGTTTTCTGCGTTGCTAAGTAATAGTTTGATACTTGCCATCTTCCTGCTCATCATCTTCGGCGCACTCTATAAGAAAGTGGATGTATTTGATGCCTTTGTGGATGGCGCCAAAGGTGGTTTCGAAACGGCCATACGCATCATTCCTTACCTCGTTGGTATGCTGGTAGCCATCAGCATGCTCCGCACCAGCGGAACGTTTGATGTTATCATCAACGGCATGAAACAATTCTTTTCAGCCCTTGGTGCCGACACGCGCTTTGTAGATGGTTTACCCACTGCACTTATCAAACCCCTTAGCGGCAGCGGTGCACGCGGTATGATGATAGATACCATGAAAACATTCGGGCCGGATTCATTCCCTGGCCGACTGTCGTCCATCCTCCAGGGATCCTCGGATACCACTTTCTATGTGGTCGCTGTTTACTTCGGCGCGGTAGCAATCAAAAATACACGCTACGCCATTGGCACTATGCTGCTCGCCGATCTTGTGGGAATATTGACTTCAATAGGACTTTGTTACATGTTCTTCGGGTAAAATAAAGGGCCCCCGCGGTCTGCGGGGGCCCTTTATTTTTATGCTTTTATTTCTTTAGCGCGTCGTTACAGCAGTATCCGCAGAAGACGGAGTAGTGTTAGTACCATCAGCAGGAACAGCAGTAGTATCTGTCATTCCGGGCTCTTCCATTGGTTGCTCGGTCATATCGCCACCGGTATCTTGTTTATTGTACTGTACCAGCCATTTGCCGTTTTGTTTCACCAGGTCGATCTTTTGGTCGCCGGCGCTTTCAGAAGTTGTGTAGATAACGGTTGCTTTATCGCCTTCTTCTTTTACGTCTTTGATGTCAACTTTGATCTTCTTTGCGCTCTCCTTGGTTGAGTCAGGCATCATGCTCGAGAACTGGGCCATCATATCGAGCATTTTCTTTGTATCCTCGGTTGCTACTTCTTTGGCAGCTTCATAGTCCATGTGGTATAAGTTGGTCAGGAACTTATCTGCAGCAGCTTTGGGGCTGTTGGTATTGCATGAAGTGAGTGCAATGGCAATAACGAACGTAGCAGCTAACGATAACAAAAGTTTTTTCATAATTAAGTTTTTTCCGATTTGTTGGCAAAGGTATCACTTAAATCTAATTTGGCAAATGCGGTGTGCATGCCTGTTGAGGAAGATATCGTCGATTCCAACAAAGGTATAGCCTAGAAAATTGATAGGTTGCAGGTACTGGCTATCACCCACTGCCTGATTTACAGACTTATACACCAGCTCAGCGCAGTAAAAACGGTCTTCGGTAGTAAGGTCGAAGTCCATGTCAAATTTTTTACGTTCCTTATAAAATCCGCGCACTACCCGGTGTAGTGTAGTGTCGCTTCCGGCAGGCATATCGAGGCGGGCCACACCGAAGCCAAGGTTATTAGCGGGCGAGAACCAGATGTTGGCAGAATCGCGACGCAGCCTGGCATCAGGGTTAGCTTCACCACCAATACTATGGTACACAAAAGGATAACCATTCTCGAGCATTACAATGCCGCAGTGCGAATAGGTCTTGTCTTTGGTATTGAGCTGGCAGAGCATATAGCTGGTTGCATCGTTGCCGGTACGTACCACTATATCGCCGGAGTGTAGTAGCGTGACAGCCGAATCAACCGACCGTAGATTCCAGGGGTTGTTTTTTCGCAGCACGATGCCATCAAGCAGTGCTTTGTTCACCGGTTCATCGTTCCTGCAGCTGCACAGGCCGGTTACAACCGCCACAACCGCCACCACCATCTTGACATAATTCTTCATATAACTAAACCCTATAGCCTTAAAGCCTGCAAATTTAAGCGATTTAGGCCCGGCAGCAGTAACTTTGCCATTCATTATAGCGCAGCTCATATGGCATACAGATCATTGCGGGAATTCATAGAGGCCCTGGACAAAGCAGGAGAACTGGTAAGGATCAAGGAATTTGTTGACCCGGTGCT
>JAJNBR010000146.1 GCA_021156265.1 Flavipsychrobacter sp. | reverse complement strand
TACCGATATGTATTCAACATGAACGCATCTGAGGATATTGATGTGATGTTTTACAACCAAGGCATAAAAGCATACCATTACTGCCCTGACCCAAACATGTTGCAGACACTCAAACGGCACCGGATCCCTGTTGCTACCTTCAAAAGCCACAATGAATATGGGGTATCTAAAGAAATATGCAGTTATCCCTGGCTGCACATTATTAATGTAGCCTTGTACTAACTGTTGTGATAAGCGACGCACTCACATCGCAGCCAGCCCTTCAATAAAATGCACCACCGATGTATCCGACCAGTCAGCACCGTTGATATGCTTCATGGCAATGTTCCCATCTTTGCCGTAGATAAAAGTGGCAGGATATTGATTGAACTTCATGGAGGCAGGAATGTCTTCATCCCGGATCGTATAGAAAGGCAAAGTATAACCATGCTTCTTCGCAAAGGCATTGATCTTTTCGGGCGAATCGAGCCGCGAAGCGATAACGAACACGATCGAAGTATCATTCTTAAAATGATCGTACAACTTCTGCACGGTAGGCATCTCTGCCACGCAGGGTATACACCAGGTACCCCAGAAGTTAACGAATACTACTTTCCCTTTCAGGTCGGCCACATGCTTCTCTTCGCCTTGCAGCGTAGTGTATTTAAAATCAAACTCCTCCTTCATAGTCACCGGCACCTCCGGTGCTTTGAGCCGTTTCTTCACCAATGCTTCACCCAGCTTTATAAAACCGAACGCGCCGACGAGAGCGAGTATGGCAGCTGTAAGTATGCCGACCCAAAAGCCTTTCCAGAATTTTGTTTTAGGTTTTGATTCCATTGGGTTAACGGCTAGTTTTTGTATTTCCAAACGTTACGCAGCAGCGTATTGAGACTTTCATCAGTGAATATTTTTCCATAAACACGATCTGTATATTCTATCCGCTCGATGTTATCCCCTTCAACAATTTCCAACACTACTTCGCCCGCTTGTTTAGATAAGTATAATTGCGCCTTTTCGAGCCTGTCAACATAGGCCTGGTTCTCATCGTCTATCGGAAAGAGCACTGATGGTTTTAACAGTTGAATTTTTTCCTGGCCATTGTGAACAACCCGGCTGGTAGGCGTTATTCTGGGGTCACTCGCTTTATAGGCGAGCAGAACTCCGCTACCCAATGGTTCCAGTACATAGACAAACGGCCTCAGGTATTTATCAAGCGCTGTGTCTCCTGCAACTGCATGCTGCACAAACGGCTCGGGCAGCCACACCTTACCTTGCGCACTGTGCATACGGAGTTCAGTGATCGCCTCGAACCCATCGGTAAATACTTCGCCGTTCAGTCTATCTATAAATTCTATCCGCTCGGTTTTACCAGATTCAACGATCTCCAACAGCAGCTTTTTGCCGTACCGCGACAAATACACATCAGCCATAGCAAACCGCTCAACATACTCGCGCGGATTTGCATCGGGATCGAGTAGGAAGTCAAGAGGCGGCAACAAGAGTTTTTCATGCCCGTCATGCCAAAGCCGGCGAACAGATAATTTCTTCGGTCCCTGTCCTCCGGACAAACATATCAACCCGCTGTCCGGGGGATCAACAATGAATTCAAATGGCTTCAGGTATTGGGAGAGCAGATCGTCGCCGGCCATGGCATGATGCACAAATAGTTCAGGCAGCCATACCTTTCCCTGCGCACCGGCGGCGGTCGCATAGAGGAGCATTATTGAAAGGAAAAGTGTTTTCATAGGTATTGTTTTCATGGTTAACATCCGCCTATTATTTTGGGGACTTCCACCAGCCGTGTAACTTATTATAACTTACCTCCCTCGACGACAAGAGGCAACGACTATTTTAACCTGAATATAGCCAAACCATCGCATATTATAACCTGACACTTAAGGCAAATGTTACCCGGTGGCTGGACTTTACCAGGTCAGGCTGCCAGTTACCCAGGGGCGTATTCACCCAGCCATCGGGAGATGTAGTACCACCCCTGCCTGCAAAATATGGTACATTGCTTTTCCGGTACCCGTATTCCAGGCGGAATGTCACATAGTCATTCGGCATCACGTCGATGGTTGATGTGCCCTGGTAGATAGCAAGCTTTTGTTCCGGGTCTGCTGCCATGGCAGAAGTAAATGCATTTGGGCTGACAGGTGACGGGCTATATGCGAGATAAATGCCCGGGTTAAACACAACATCGCCCCGCAGACTCAGTGCCAGTTTGCTTTTTATGAACCAAAGACGATTGGCTAGTGCAAGCCCGGTCATGTAACTTGTTCGCGGAGCAACACCTGCCCCATCCTGGAAACCATAGTGGGTATTAAGGCTGAAGGCGCCTTGTGATAAACCATTTTTAGCGTTCCTCGCTATGTAGCGTGCCACAATACTGTTGTCGTGATGAAAACGCAGGACATCTCTTTTACTGTCTTTGCCCAAGTAGAAATTTGCCGCCAGCTGTATATTCTCATTTGGTCGCCAGTAGTTGGAGTTGCCGACACCCGGTGTGTTATTCCAGCTGTTGTACGACTGCCAGCCATTCAGCAGCCATAGCTCTGTCCTGAAATTCCTGGACGGAAATGCCTGTACACGTGCACCTGAAAAATAGAACGGGGTAAATTCGGACACCATCGATCGCTGATAACACCAATTCTCCTGCGTTACATAACTTTCAAGCCCGATATAGCTGGTGAAGATGCCCATCTCTACATTGATGCCATACCATTGGTTGAAATGGTAGCCTGCCGCGGCGTCGCGTACGTACCTAAGATTGTAAAGACTCGTATTGCGGCCGCGTGACACCGTTGGATCCAGATCCTGCACAATAGAAATCATTTGACCAAACTGTAACCACAATCGGCCAATGATGTTTTTGTAGTTAGACTCAACACCTATACTCGCCAGATTCACTGTAAACTCTCTGTGCCTCCCTATGGTCGACGAGATAGTGTGTGTATTATCGGCAGGATCGTTGAAGTCGTAGTTGAAATATGTGTCGAGATATACAACACCAGTCAACAGCGTTTCCTCATGCTTATCGCGCAACACCAGTGGAAAATCAGTTTGCCTGTTCTGACCATTTATCCAACTGAGGTCCATTCCTTCAAACGGTGATTTCAAAGAGTCGCTTGTTTGAGCAAAAGCTCGTCCTGCCTGCATCAACAGAATGAAAAATATCAACTTTGTCATAGATCATTTTTTAGTTCTTCTGATCCGTCCGTTTGATGCGCTTCAACTTCACTTTAGTCACCGGCGCCACTACCAGCGGGAATTTCTCTACTACCACGTTGCTGGTGTCCAGGCCAAATGCTTTTTCTTCCGACAGGCTGTAGTCTTTGATCATGAAATGGATCTTCATCATGATCTGCTCCCAGAACGGCAGTTCGTTATCCTGGCTCAGGAATTTCTCCATCACCACGAATGAGAAGTCACCGATCACATTGCTTCGCTCCAGGCTTTGGTATCTGCTGGTGATGTCCACTTCTTTTTCAGCCACCAGGTCTTCTACCACGCGCTTGAACAGCAGGTTGATCCGGGGCTGCACCCTGAACCCGAGCCTGAACTCTACCCGTATGACGTCGTTGGGCGCAATATGTTCTACTGTGTACTCACAGGTATAAGGATCGTCTATTGTATCTACGTGTATGAACCAATAGATGTCTGCACGCTTTGGCTTTTTGTACAGCAGCGAGTAAATGATCTTATGTTCTATCTCTTTGGGATTGTCAGCACTGGTCAGGTATACCAGGTGTGTGGCATATTTAGGAATCGTCTGGTCATTGCTCAGCAGCTTCAGCTTAGGTACATAGTGACTCAGCTTTACAAACTCTACATAACGATTCTTAATCTTTCTTGCCCGGAACCAGTTGTACATAATAAAAAACAGCAGTCCACCTACGAACACCGTAACATAACCGCCGTGTGGAAGCTTGTCGAGGTTGGCAAACAGGAAGCTTGCTTCGATCGCAAGGTATACAATGAGGTAGAGGTAGATCAGTGCACGATGTACCCGCCGCAGCACCAGGAAGTTGGCGAACAAAATGGAAGTGGCGATCATACACATAGTAATGGCCAGGCCATAAGCGCCCTCCATATTTGATGCTTTCTCAAAATACAGCACCATACCAATGCAGCCTATCCACAGCATCAGGTTGACCGCGGCTATATATAGTTGCCCGCGCGCCTCGGTGGGATAATTGATCTTGAACTTCGGCCAGAGATTGAGGCGCATGGCTTCACTTATCAGTGTGAAAGAGCCTGATATCAATGCCTGGCTGGCGATAATGGTAGCTGCGGTAGCAATAGCAATTCCGAAATACAGGAACCAGTGAGGCATGACGCCGAAGAACGGGTTGAAGCCATGCTCTATCATCTCCATAGAGATCGCTTTACCTTTGTACTCGTGCAGTAGCCACGCTCCCTGCCCCAGGTAGTTCAGTATCAGGCAGGCTTTTACAAATATCCATGAATAGCGGATGTTCCATTTACCGCAGTGACCAAGATCTGAATACAACGCTTCAGCACCCGTGGTACACAGGAACACGCCGCCGAGTATATAAAAGCCCTTGGGATAGTTTATCAGCAGCTCTATACCATAGTAAGGATTGAACGCTTTGAATACTGCCAGGTCGTCGCCAATGTGTACAATGCCCAATGTCGCCAGCATTATAAACCAGACCATCATAGCAGGACCAAAAAATTTGCCGATAAATGCAGTACCAAATTGCTGCAAAAAGAACAGTGCTGTCAGTATCGCAATAACAATATAAATAATGGTCGTCTGGCTGATGCCAGCCATAGCCGGCACTTGCTTTAATCCTTCTATGGCCGAGGTGACAGAGATAGCCGGCGTGATCATACCGTCGGCCAGCAGGGCCGCACCGCCTATCATAGCCGGCACTACCAGCCACCTGCGCCGGCGCCGCACAAGGGCAAACAACGAAAATATACCGCCCTCACCTTTATTATCAGCCTGCAGGGTCAGTATCACGTACTTGATGGTCGTTTGCAGCGTCAGCGTCCAGATGATGAGCGAAAGGGCTCCGGTAACTAACTCCTCACTGATCGTTTTGTCTTTCATTATGGCATTGAGCACATAAAGCGGGGAAGTACCGATATCGCCGTAAATAATTCCCAGTGCTATCAATAAACCTGCGAACGATACTTTAGTGTGGTTGGCTGTTGACATAGATCTATTCTTTACCTACAAAACGATACCCAACGCCCGACTCTGTAATGATAAACAACGGACGGTTAGGGTCATCTTCTATTTTCTTTCTTAATTGTGCTATAAACACCCGCAGGTACTGCGATTGATTAATATATCCCGCTCCCCATATTTCACGCAGCAGGTATGGGTGTGTAAGCACCTTGCCTTCGTGGCGCGCAAACAGGGTAAGCAATGAGTATTCCGTTGAGGTCAGTTTCACCTGTTCTCCATTCTTCTTCACTATTCTATCTGACAAGTTGATCTCCAGGTTACCAAATTGCAGCACCGGCTCATTATCCTGCATAATATTACTGCGCAACGCCGAGCGCATTCTTGCCAGCAACTCACCTGTGCGGAAAGGTTTGGACAGGTAATCGTTGGCACCGTTGTCCAGCGCCCTGATGATATCTGTCTCACTATTGTGAACTGAAAGAATGATCACAGGATTGGTATACCATTCGCGCAGCTGTTGCAATACAGAATGCCCATCTTCATCGGGCAGACCAAGGTCCAGCAAGATCATATCGGGCGGATGAGAGGCTGCCAGGGCAAGACCTTCTTTGGCGGTCGTGGCTTGTTGCACTGTAAACTGGTTACTCTGCAGGGTGATCTCCAGCAGCTTCTGCATTTGTGCTTCGTCGTCTATTACCAGTATACTGCCCTTAGTCATGTTTCAGTGCTTTAAGATGTGATGTTGCGGCTGGTATGCGCACTGTAAACTTTGCACCACCTGCCGGCACATTGTCCAGGCCGATGCTGCCATTCATCGCTTCCGTAAAACCTTTTACAATGGACAGGCCAAGTCCCGTACCGCCTGCCTTGGAGTGTTTCAGGCGGTAAAATTTATCAAACACCTTATCCTTCTCTTCTACAGGAAAACCCTTACCGTTATCTTCAATAGTGAGTTGCAGCAGGTTGCCATAATCATTGGCAACAATATCTATCCTGCTGCCGGGCGGTGTATACTGCACGGCATTGTTCAAAAGGTTATAGATCACCTGTTCCAGCATACCCTTATCCAGTTTGAACAGGGGCAGGCCGGGATTGATATTGATCGTGATCTTCTGTGATATTTTATTCTCTTCAACACGCTTCACCGCATCATATACCACCTCGCTGATGTCGGTCCAGTCGTATTTCGGCTGCAGAATGCCGGATTCCAGCCTGGAAATATTGAGGAGATTCTCCACTTGCTGGTTCAGCCGGAAGGATGCCTCCGAAATTTCGGCTACCAGGTCGTGACGGTTGAGCTCGGTAAGGCGCGCATTGCTGGCCAACAAATTATCCGTAGCGCCGATAATAGTGGCTATTGGCGTGCGTAATTCATGCGACAAGGAGTTGAGAAAGGTATTGTAGAGCCTGACGATATTTTCGCGCTCTATTTTCTTCCTCGCCTCTTTCTGCACCTTCCTGATCTTGTAGGTAAGCACGGCATTTACCAGGGCTATGATAAAATACATCAGCAACAAGATGCCGTCATCAGCTGTATCTACATGCAACGTGAACCTTGGCGGAATAAAAAAGAAGTCCCAGATCAGGGCGCTTAGTATGGCAGCTATCAGTACAGGTAAGATATCGAACGATACCGCCACCAGCGACACACAAAGCAGGAGAATGAAAGCAACCACTTTGTACCCAAGGTAAGCCGACAAGCCATAACATATAGCCGAGGCTGTGAGTACGAGGGCAATGCTATAAATGTACTGCTTCGTCAAACTGATCTTATGAGAGAATAGCTCCGACATCGTCTTTTCGCGAAGCAAAGGTAGGCAGGTAACTATAAGCGGGACGTAAAATCCTTGCGCAACAATATAAAGATTTTATAAAGATCAGCTATCCTTCCACCGCCACAAATGCATACAGGC
>JAJNBR010000145.1 GCA_021156265.1 Flavipsychrobacter sp. | reverse complement strand
GATGTATTTTGAAGGTGAATTCACTTTGCCTACAGAAGCCCAGTGGGAATATGCAGCCCGCGGCGGTCGTACAGAATCTCCTTACCCATGGGGCGGTCCTTACTTGGTAAACAAGAAAGGTTGCTACCTGGCTAACTTCAAACCTCAGCGCGGTAACTATGCAGCTGATGGTGGCCTGTACACTGTGCCTGTTGATCGGTACTGGCCAAACGACTACGGTCTGTATAACATGGCGGGTAACGTAGCTGAGTGGACCCTGACTTCTTATTTCACTAATTCTTACAATACAATAGCCGACGTTAACCCTTCTATCCAATATCAGGTGCGTGAGAATGATCCGCAATGGATGCGTCGCAAGGTTATCCGCGGCGGTAGCTGGAGGGACGTTGCGTTCTATCTGCAAACAGGTACCCGCGACTACGAATATGCTGATACTGCAAAAGCTTATATCGGTTTCCGTAACGTTTACCAGCAAATAGCACCGGCACTGTCTAACAGACGCTAATCAAAAAGAACAAAATTTATATTATTCAACCCGTAGAAAATTAATCAAGAATGAATTCCATACAGCTGTTTTTTGAAACCAAACAGGGCAAGTATTTTAAAAACCTGATCATCGGTATGGGTGCTGCCGTAGTACTTTTGGGTGCCCTATTTAAAATTCAACACTGGCCTGGTGCTGGTATAATGCTTACAGCAGGTATGATGACCGAAGCATTCATCTTTGCGATGCTGGGTCTTCTCCCACCACATAAAGATTACTACTGGGAGCGCTTCTATCCTGGCATCGATGAAAATCCGCACGTTGAGGCTTATCGCAAAGGTGTGAAATTCGATTCGTCTGCAGGTAAAATTTCTCCGGGTGCTTCTTTGGATAAAATGATGGAGGATGCTAAGATCACTCCCGCTAATATTCGCAAACTGGGCGATAATTTTGAGCGCTTTGGAGTAGTAGTAGAGCAGATCAAAGACATCTCAGATGTAACCGCTGCAACTAACCAATACTCAAGTAGTGCCCGCGAGGCAGCAGCTGCACTGGGTGAAATGAAAAATACTTTCGTAGGTGCAAGCAATACAATGGCTTCTTTCAACAGCGCAGCTGATGAAACTGCCCGCTTCCACGAGCAGGTTCAGGTGTTGTCAAGGAACCTTGGTTCACTCAACCAGATATATGAAGTGGAACTGCAGGATGCTAACAACCACCTGAAAGCAATGAACAAGTTTTACAGCAACCTGGTGAACGCGTCTGATGCCATGGCTTCAAGCGCTACTGATGCAGTAGCAGCTAAAGAGCAGATCGCGCAGCTATCTAAGAACCTTACTGTTCTTAACCAGATATATGGTAACATGCTTACTGCAATGCAAGGCCGTTAGTACATCGTTAGTACAGATTGATTTAGATAAATATTAGTATAACCTACGTAAAATTATTATAGGCTATGTCGATGCCAAAAGAGCCGCGGCAGTTGATGATCAACCTGATGTACCTGGTGTTGACTGCTATGCTCGCACTAAACGTATCATCGGAGATCTTGCATGCGTTTAAGACAATCAACCAGTCGATAAGTGCTTCGAATGCATCTATCGAGGATAAAAACAGCAAGCTGTATGCCGCTCTTGACGAGCAGCAGAAGCAAGCTGGCCAGGAAGCCCGCGTAAAGCCTTTCAATGATAAAGCCAAGCAGGTAAAAGCAGCGGCTGAGGATATGATCAAATATCTGAATGATCTGAAGGAAAAAGTGATCACTGAATCGGGTGGCCGCGAGGCTAATGGTGAGATAAAAAGAGAAGATAACATCGACGCCAGTACATTGTTGCTGGTTGAAAAGAAAGGTGGTAACGATTTGAAAAAGAGGTTAGAAGATCTTCGTTTGATGATGATCAGTGTTGTTAATGACGACGCGCAAAAGCAACTGGCCAACGAACTGCCGATCAAGGTTATCGAACCTCAGAAAACAGATAACAACCCTCAGGGCGATTGGAGTACCGGTTACTTCTACAACATGCCGACAATGGCTGTTATCACGCTGCTTTCTAAATTCCAGAACGACGTTAGGAACAGTGAAGCGATCATTGTGAACCAGCTTGCTAAAGAGGCCGGTGATATTCAGGTTAAATTTGACGAAATGCGGGCGATAGCGGTACCTAAAACGAGCTATGCACTTGCAGGTCAGAAAATTGAGGCTTCGATCATGTTGGCGGCTTACAACAAAGCTATCAACCCGACTGTGACTTCAAGCAGCGGCCGTGTTACCAAAGTGGAAAACGGCGTAGCGAGCTGGGAAGTGACTGCAGGTGGTGTTGGGTTACAGACGGTTAAGGGCCAGGTATCATTAAACATGGGCAACCGTACTGAAACCAGGCCGTACGAATTCCAGTACATGGTGGGTTCAACCGGTGCATCTATCCAGCTTGATAAAATGAACGTGTTTTACATTGGTGTTGACAACCCGATAACGGTGACAGCAGCAGGTTACTCTCTGGAAGATGTTTCGGTGAATATTCCAGGTACTACTGTTAAACCAGGGGCTGCCAAAGGCCAGTTTGTGGTTCGTGCTGAGAAGCCTGGTAAAATTGTTGCCGCTATCAATGCAAAAGAAGCAACAGGTACCAAGCAGGTGGGTGCAATGGAAGTTCGCGTAAAGTTCATTCCTGATCCTGTTGCTAAAGTGGGTGGTAAAATAGGTGGCGCATTGCCTGCTAACCAATTTAAGGTTCAGCGCGGTATTATAGCTGCACTTGATAACTTCGACTTCGATGCACGCTTTATCGTAACTGAATTCCAAATGAGCATGCTGCCTAAACGTGGTGAACTTATTGGTCCGTTTAGTGTACGCGGCCCGCTGTTTGAGACGAACAAACAAGTTCAGGAAGCCATCAACAGATCAAAACCAGGCGACAGAATATATCTTGAAGAGATCAGAGCGAAAGGACCGGATGGACGTACCCGTGTTCTGAACCCGATATCTCTGACCCTTCAATAGTTATTAATTTTTTCAAATCAGCAAATTGTAAAAGGATTATGGGTATCCTAAAATCATACAGAATCGTAGCTTCAGCCGCTCTTGTGGCAATGGGAAGTGGTGCCTTTGCGCAGAACACTACCATTATGGACCAAACGCAGACTCAGTTCCAGGCCAACAGCGCTGTTAATGACACGTGGCAGCCGTCGTTGGTAACTGATGGGGCTTACGACCGTGTTCCGCACGTTACAAAGCCACTGCAGTGGCAAAATGTTCGCGAAGCGGATGTTATGTGGAAAAAACGGGTTTGGCGCGAGATCGATACGCGTGAAAGGCAGAACATGGCTTTCCGTTATCCCGGCGACGACTACACTGGTGGTGGTTTCTTTATTGAGATCATTCTGGACGCCGTAAAAAAGGGTAAGATCAAAGCGTATTCTAACATGGATGACCGCTTTACCAGTGCGCTTTCACTGGCGCAGATCCAGGAGCTGCTGATCGGTAAGCCTGATACTACGATGGTAGAAGATCCTTTAACCGGTGAAATGGTGATGAAGATCTCCAGCCGCGAGTTTAACCCTGATGTGGTTACTAAATACAGGATCAAAGAAGACTGGATATTTGACCGTAACATCGGCCGTATGCAGGCAAGGATCATCGGTGTAGCTCCAATCCTGGATATCTATAACGAGGATGGTAGCTTCCGTGCGTCGCAGGCTGTGTTCTGGCTGTACTATCCGGAAATGCGTGAAATGCTGGCGCAGTATGAAGTATTCAATGCTGATAACGATGTTGCCCGCATGACATGGGACGACTATTTTGAAGGCCGTTTCTTCTCAAGCAAGGTTATCAAAACCAGCAATCCGTTCGACCTTTCTTACAGGGAAAGAGGAATGTCTAATATGGAAGCTCTGTATGAGTCTCAAAAAGCAACAGAAATGTTGTTTAACAAGGAGCACGATATGTGGGTGTACTAGTAGTAGATACCTCTAGTCAAAATATAAAGATCGCCACGCTTGTCGTGGCGATCTTCTTTTATAAGCAAGGCTTTAGCATATCGCCATAAGCCAGTATCTTGCAGCAATTTTTTAATTTTCTCCCAGAATGAACAGGCCGGTATTAGAAGTGTGTTTGTCTCCTGCATTGCTGCATTTGTATGATACTACCGATAAGGTCGTGGTGATAATAGACGTATTTCGTGCTACGTCTACCATTGCAGCGGCGCTGCACAACGGTGCCAAAAGCGTGATACCGGTAGCCTCCGTAGCAGAGTGTATTGAGATAGGCAAAGCCATGCCCAATAGCGTTACCGCAGGCGAACGCGATGGAAAGATAGCTGCAGGACTCGAGTACGGTAATTCACCATCAGAATATCCGCGAAGTTTTATTGAAGGTAAAAACCTGGTGCTGACCACAACCAATGGCACTCGCCTTTTGCATATGGTGCAGAATGCTGCTGTTATAGTTACCGGAGCATTTCTTAACCTGGGTGCCGTCAGCGAATTTCTGATTGCGCAGAACAAAAGCGTGGTGTTAGGCTGCGCGGCTTGGAAAGACCGCTTTAACCTCGAGGATACGCTATTTGCAGGAGCTGTGGCCAGCCTGGTAACAGATCACTTCGACACGAACTGCGACAGCGTTCGTGCAGCATGCAGCCTGTATAATGCTGTTGGCGACAGGCCGATCATAGACTTTCTGAAAGATAGCTCCCATTACAGACGCCTGTCGGCCTATGGCTTGCAGGCCGATATGGAATACTGTGCAACACCCGACTTGCACCCCGTAGTACCAATATTGAGCGAAAACGAGCTCATTGTACATGCGTAAAAAAAGGCCATCGCTTGATGGCCTTTTTTGTGAGAATTCTTCAAGATGTCTTTTCATCAAAACGGTTGATATCAAAAAAACAGTTAACCGCTGCTATTGCAAAAACGGGTTAGACTGCTTCTCACGGCCAATGGTGGTAGCGGGGCCGTGACCTGAATACACGGTCGTTTCGTCGGGCAGTGTAAAAAGTTGCGTGCGGATGCTGTAGATAAGGGTTTCGAAGTTTCCGCCAGGCAGATCAGTTCGGCCTATGCTGCCGGAAAATAGGACATCGCCGCCGATCACCCATTTGCCCGGGGAGTAGTAAAAGCTAACGCTGCCGGGAGAGTGCCCGGGAGTAAAAAGCACTTTAATCTCATCGTCACCTAACACTAAGGGCTGTGTTTCATAAATGAATTTCTCCGGCTTAGGTGCCTGCTTAAAATCAAAACCAAAAAGCATAGCTGAACCTACAGCGCCATTTAATACGGGCAGGTCCTTCTCATGAATAAGAAATTCGATACCATATTGCGACTTAAGCGCATCCACACCAAAAATATGGTCTATATGTGTATGCGTGTTGATCACTGCCTGAGGTTGTAATTGTTTTTCCTCGATAAAGCTCTTCAGGTGATTTGTCTCATTATTGTCATACATGCCTGGGTCTATAATCCAGCATTCTTTTTTCTCGTTGTATATCAGGTAGGTATTTTCCTGGAAGGCGTTAAACGTAAATGGCTCGATATATAACATTTGCTAAGCGTTTTTTTCAGTAATTTAGGAATGCAAACTTACTACTTAAGCGGGTTTGGAAATTCAGTAATGACGAACGTCGACCTAACAGCATATATATTATGAACAATAGCCCCCGCCCTCTCATTGCTTCTGCAATATGGGCCATGGTTTTTTTGATCTCCATTTCCAGCATGCGGGTACAGGCGCAGGCTAATCTTGAAACATTTGGCCAGAACAGAGTTCAGTACAGGTATTTTGATTGGAAGTTTTTTGAGACGGAACATTTTCGCATTTATCATTATGACAATGCCGGCAGGCAATTGGCCCGCTATGTTTCGGAACAGGTGGAGAATGACATCAAAGTCGTAGAAGAGAAGATCGGCGGGCAATTTCCCCGCAAGTTCAAGATCATTGTCTATAATTCATACGACGATTTTCGGCAAACGAACGTTGGTCGAAAAAACGAATCACAGATACAAAACGTACCTGGGGGTACCGTCACCCTGGTTGGCGATAAGCTGTTAGTTTATTTCACTGGCGAGCATCTCGATCTGCGCAGGCAAACACGTGCAGGTATGTCGCGTGTGGTAATGGAGCGGATGCTGTTTGGCGACAGTTTTCGCGAAATGGTGAAAAATGCGGTGTTGACGAATCTGCCCGGTTGGACCATCAATGGATTCCTGGCCTACCTGGTAGACGGATGGGATACAGAAACCAACTCTGATTGGAAAAACCTGATGGATGCCTATCCTGATAAAGGCTTCCATGAGCTTTCCGAGATCAATCCCGAACTGGCAGGCAAGGCCTTCTGGAAATATATTTCAGACAGGTATGGTGAAAATGATATGAAAAATCTGCTGTACAATATGCAGCTGAAAAGCAGCCTTAGCATGGGCATCAAAATGACCACCGGGCAAAAGGTTAAGGTTGCGTTCGATTCAACAATGTCTTTTTATCGCAGCGTTTATGCCGCTGAAGCTGCCAATAAAGAAACGCCGGACAGCGCCGGTGCTCTTATCGAGATCGATGTTCCTAAAGGCAACACGGTGATCAGGAACATTAAAGTAGCTCCGCGAGGCAACGATGTGGCTTATGTAGCATGGAAAAACGGAGAGTATACCATTTACCAGCAAAAAACTAAAAATCAGCAGGAGCGGTCAGTTTTACTCACCGGCGGCCGCACTGATTATAATGAAGTGCCTGATCCTGATTATCCGCTGATGACCTGGTCAAACAACGGTTTGAAGCTGGCAATACTCTATAAAAAAGGGCAACAGACCAGGCTCAGGATATACAATTCGCTGAAAGCGAAGATCGAGACATATGTTATCCCTGCAAATCGTTTTGATCGCGTTTTGGGAATGACCTTCATGGAAGACGATACCAAAATGGTTTTTTCGGCGATGAAGAAAAGCCAGACAGACTTGTATGAGTTCACTATTAAAGGGTCGCGGATGAAGAACATTACCAACGATGCCTGGGATGATGTACAGCCTTGGTTCGTGAGTGGTGGCTCAAGAAAAGGCATTCTGTTTTTATCTAACAGACCAGATGCAAATCTCGTATCACCGCTTAGCGTCAACGAGTTGCCTG
>JAJNBR010000144.1 GCA_021156265.1 Flavipsychrobacter sp. | reverse complement strand
CTGCTTCAACGGCGCCCCTATGAAAGTGATGGCCTGCGCGGCAAAAAACCACGGCAGGTAGGTCATTACTTCTGCACGGTCGCTGAACAGGTAGCTTCCGGCCAAAAGCAGGAAAAACATGATCACCGACCCGGCAAGAGCGTGAAACAAATAAGCTGCAGCTGCCCAGTCTGATCTTCTTGAAGACGCTATCCTGCGCACCACCACCTGGTCCATGCCAAAGCTGAGCAGCGTTGTAAGCATAACCGCTTTGGCATTGGTACCATTCAAAATACCAAAATCATCTTTGGGAAGGTATTTGCCGACGGCATAGAAGAACAACATTCCCAACACCTGCACCGCCAAGGCCTGTAAACCAGACGAAAAAATAAGCTTTATGAGGTTGTTCTTCACAGGGAGATGTTATACGCCGCGACGGGCGGCAAAATTACAATTTTTATCTACTTTTGCGCATGCTCAACGTGGGATGGTTCAGGCCTTTACAGCTTGTTTTGCTTTATTGCTTAGCCTTCCTCATCCCATTTCCTTATATATATACTTCTGTTGCCGTCATCTCACTGACAGTCGCGTGGTTCCTTGGCGGCGATCCCAAACAAACCTGGCATAACTTAAAAACGCGGAAGGCGCTCTGGGCCTGGCTGGCTTATTTTGCCCTGTTTGCGCTCAGCTATTTTTACAGCAACAACAAAAGCCATGCACTTTTTGATATACAATTAAAGCTGGCCTTTGTATTTCTCCCGCTGGCAGTGGGAGCAGGCATCAATTTAAAACGCCCCGCTGTCGAAAATATTTTCCTGGCCTTTGTAGCAGGCATCAGCGTTGCAGCGCTCACCTGCATCATTCCCTCCCTTCGCATTTATATGGCTACCGGCGAAAGCAAAGTGCTTTTTTACGAGAACCTGGTACACCACATAACAGATATACATGCGGTACATATGGCGTGGTTCACGCTATTTTCCTTAAGTGCGCTGCTGTTGTTTCCCTGGCAGCGGTTTAGCGGAAGCTGGTGGCGTTTTGCCAGGTTGGCACTCATTGGCCTGCAAACGGCCTTTTTTATTCTTCTATCTTCCAAAACCCTCATTGTCCTGTTCTTCCTCATCATTACGCCTATCTATCTAAAAAAAACGCTCAAAGCCCGGTATGGTGGGGTGAAAGTAGCTTTACTTGCTCTTTCCGCCATCGTTCTTTTGGCAGCGCTCGCTCTTACCGATAACCCGCTCAGGGGCCGGTATAAGGATGTCATCGTTAAAAACGACCTGGAAAAGGCTTTTTTGGAAGATTACCGCGATGTGGATGAAAGCCGCCTTAGCAACCTGACCATACGTGTATTCTCCTGGCGCATCGGCCTCGAGAATATCAGGGATAATAACCTGTGGCTCACCGGGTGCGGCAGTGGCGACTGGCAGGACCTCCAGAACCGGAAATTCGCCAACTATCATGTGCAAAACTGGGACAAGACCTATTTCGACAATACCTCTGAGCTATATAACATAAATTTACACAATATGTTTCTGCAGTCGTTTATAATGATTGGGTTGCCCGGGCTGCTATTATGCTGTATTATTATTTTGTCACCTTTTTTCTATATAAAAAAGCTCAGATACGGCCAGCTTTTTTTCATCTTTCACCTGGCGGCCTTTGCTTTTATGATGCAGGAATCTGCCCTGCAAACCCAAGCTGGTATTATTTATTACTGTTTTTTTACACAAATATTTTGGAATATATATTACACAGGTGATCTGGGTAAAAATATGCAGTCAAATATTTCAAAATCTGAGAAAGTTTAAAGAAATTTGCACCTCGGTGAAAATTTGACACGATTTTTGCTGTAACGTAAAGAGTTAGAAAAACAGCTCTCGATCAACACTTTAAATGGAACAGCCCTTTGTTATAAAACTACCGGTTACCCAATCGTCCCGCCCGGCCGCTCCGCAATCTGATATTGCTGAGATCCGCGAGATGTTCAGGGAAATAAACCACCGGTATATGGTTTATCAGCCGCCTGCATACTATTCGGCGCTGAAACGTGCTATGGACGTGACCATATCCATGACATTTATCCTGCTGGTAATGTCCTGGGTTTACCCGATAGTTGCCCTGCTGGTCAAGCTGACCTCGAGAGGACCTGTTTTCTTCATTCAAAAACGCACCGGTTACAAAGGTGTTGAGTTCGACTGCTTCAAGTTCCGTACGATGCACGTGAATGCCGATGCAGACACCAAACAAGCTACTTCTAACGACAAACGTATTACTACCGTAGGTAAGTTCCTTCGCCTGACTCACCTGGATGAGACCCCGCAGTTCTTCAACGTGCTGCTGGGCGACATGAGCATTGTAGGCCCGCGCCCGCATATGCTGTACCATACCCGCTACTACTCGCAGATCATACCTTATTATAATCTTCGCCACGAAGCTGTACCGGGCATGACCGGCATGGCGCAGATCAAAGGCTACATTGGCGAGATCAATGTAGAGCGCGAATTGCGCAAGCGCGTACAGTGGGATGTTTATTACCTGAAGAACCGCAGCGTATGGCTCGACGTTACCATCGTTTTCACCACTTTTGCGCAGGTTATTGGCAAAGGCCTTTCAGGTCTTGTCAAGAAAGACTGATTATCTTTTCGTAAAATATTTTCATGGTGTGTTTTTTATGCTTAATTTTTAAGCACAAAAAAACACACCATGTCCGTTATTATCGCCGCTACCGATTTTTCTCCCACTGCCAACAGCGCCGTTGACTATGCCTGCGGCATGGCTAAAGCCTACAACGCATCGCTGCACATTGTGCATTCCTTCGTTATCCCGGTAACCTTTGGCGACACCCCGATGCCGCTGATGCCCGTAGACGATGGGCGGGAGATAGCTGAAGAAAGTATGGCAGAGCTGGTAGGCCAGCTCCGCAATGCTTACCCCGGCGTCAATATTGAGCCGGTGATCACTTATGGCGATATTACCGACAGCCTTGAAGACTATGCCGAAAAAGTAGCACCGACGCTGATAGTGGTAGGCAACAGCAGCACGGAAGACACACAGTTCTGGTTGGGTAGCAACCTTATCAGCGAGTTGCGCGACCTGCCCTACATCGTGATGGCTATTCCTCCCGGCACGGCTTTCACCCCTGTACACAACATTTGCCTGGCCTGCGATTTCAAACAGGTTGGAAAAACATTTCCTGCAGCTGATATCGTGGCGCTGGTACAGCAGACGAAGGCGCAGCTGCACGTGCTGAATGTTGATCACGACAACAAACACTTTGGCACCGACATGCCGCTGAATGCTGAGCTGATCCATGAATACCTGAAGGCCGCCGATCCCCAGTATCATTACATAGACAGTAAGGACCTCGGTGAAGGCATCAGTAATTTTGTAACGGAGAAAGGAATGGACTGGCTGCTCGTGATACCTCACAAGCATTCATTCTTAGACAGCCTGTTCAAGAAAAGCCATACCAGCGCTATTGTAAAGATGAGCCATGTACCGCTGCTGGCGCTGCACGAGCGTCGCGCAGTTAGTGAGTAGCGTATTCGGCCTCGCGGCGACGCTGTTTTATCGTTATCGATTTTCGTTGCTGCCTCGCTTGTTCAGTTTTTTTTTCAGCCTTGTGTTCTTCCTTTTTAGCTTTTTGCTTGTGCAAAAAGAGCTTCACGCCGCGTACACCCAGTTGTAGCATCTTGAATTTAAGATAGCCGCCAAACACTTCGCCCACTACGGTTCTGAGAAGAGATTTTTCTGTCTTCCTGCCCACCAGCTTTAGCAGCGGCAAACCAAAGGTCATCAGCATGTCGCCGGTATTTCGTGACGTAAGCAGGTCACCAAAAAAAGACAGGTAGTCGCTTTGTTTATCCTCTTTGGGAGTAGGAGAAGGTATCTTGATATCCATTAAGCCATCTGGCTTGCTATGCTTGCGGGCATATTTCAGCACTTGCTTTTCTCTTTTCAGCTCTTCAAGGCTGTTCAGCTTTTTGGGATACAGTTTCATTGGGGGTCTTTTTTTATTATGCAGCCTTTGCAGCGTCTTTCTCGTCCTCGTCATCATCCTCATCATCCACCGATGTGAGTATACGAATGAACGCACCCGAAAAAGCACTGATGATAGACTTGCGCAAAGCGAACATCAACGCCACCAGCAGTATATAAATGCCTGTGGTGACCAGGTAGCCCAGCGGGCGTGAATCCAGTATGCCTGAAAACAACTCGCCGATCACAATACCCAGGAAAATGAGTACGGATACCGAGATGAACAGGCAGATAAAAACGAAGATAAGATAGCTCAATACCTTCGACGAGCGTTCAATGACATTCAGCTTTGCCAGCTGAACACGCACATCTATGTAATGAGCTATTTTATCTTTCCACTTATTGAGAAAGTTCATTCCTGTTCAGGATTAAGCGTTGTAGATCTCCTCTTCAAGGTCAACGTGACTTTTGTTGAACTTGTTTTTCAAATTGCTAAGGCGATCCTTAATGCGCTCCATGTTTTCCTGGCGGGTGTCTTTGTCTGTGGCGAGGATGTAACCTACTGCTGCGCCTATAGCAGCACCAATCAATAATGTAGCAACAGTTTTTCCAGTGTTAGCCATACTTCTAAAATTTAAAAAATCAACGGATGAATTGTCTGCTACAAAAGTAAAAAATATCGTGCCAGAGTTTCGGGTAACGGTTGGCAGGGTTTTAATTGATTGTTATCAGTTTAAATAGAAGATATAAAGTTGTTATAGGCACCACCAATGACCTTCCTGAATACCGACAACCTGAAGCAGTTCCTGCTTATTGGTCTTATTATTACCCTCGGCTATACCCTGGGCAGTGAACTCTATATCTTCTTCCCCGGCGTACTGGGCGCCATTACCCTCTATATCCTGATGCGCCAGAAGTTCTTCGAACTGACGGTTATTAAAAACTGGAAGAAGTGGCTAACCGCCTTGCTGTTCATTCTCATCGCCATTGTCATCTTCGTGCTACCCATTGCCGCTATTTTGCAGGTGCTGCTGCCTAAGTTCACCGGGTTTCTTGCCGACGAAAGCCAGCTCAATACCATATTGGAAACCCTTAGCAAAAAACTGCGCGGCATATCGCCCCGCTTCGCCATTAACGAGGAGCAAATACGAACCATGGTGCAGCGCGCTACCACCTCAGTACCTACCGTGCTGAATGCCACGCTCAATATGCTCACCAATGCCATACTCGCCTTCTTCCTGCTGTATTATATGCTGGTAGATGGCCGCAAGATGGAATACACCGTACAGAAATACATACCCCTGAAAGACACCAACATCGACGACATCTGGGAGGCTACCCGCGTCATGGTGGTATCCAATGCTATAGGTATACCGGTGCTGGCCGCCAGCCAGGCCATTGTCTCTATACTGGGCTACTATATGTTCGGAATTGAAGAGTATGTGCTCTGGGGAGTGATCACGGGCGTTTTTTCGCTGGTGCCTATCATCGGGACTGCGGTAGTCTGGATACCCCTTTGCGTATACCTCTATGCTATCGACAGAAGCGGACAAGGTACGGGGCTCCTGCTCTACTCCCTGCTGATCACCGGCAGTGTCGATAATATTTTGCGCTTCACCATTCTTCGCCGCCTCGGCGACATCCACCCTATCACCACAGCGCTGGGCATCATGGTAGGCATCCCGCTCTTCGGGTTCATGGGCTTCATCTTCGGCCCCATGCTCATTTCTTACTTCCTGTTGCTGGTCAAGATATACCGTGTAGAATTTTCCCCAAGGGGCAGCATGCCCGACTAGCTATTTGTAATAGGCGCTGTTCTCGACATACTCGCGCACCTTATCGGGCAGCACGTAGCGCACCGATTTCTTATCCTTTATTTGCCTGCGGATGAAAGTAGACGATATCTCCAGCAGCGGGGCGTCCACCACCTGCAGCCTGGCGCCATAGGTATCGCTGATGGGAAAACCCGGCCTGTTGTACACGATAAAGGAATAATTGCTCACCAGTTGCTCATAGTTCTTCCAGCGGTGAATGTTGGAAAAGCTATCCGAACCCATCACCACCGAGAAGGTCTCCAGCGGAAACTTTTCCGTAAGATAAGTGAGCGTATCTATGGTGTACGACGGTTTGGGCAGGTGAAACTCTACGTTGCTGGCGCGGAACTTGGCGTTGTCCTCAATGGCCAGCGTCACCAGGTGCAGCCGGTCGTATTCGTTCAGCAGGGTGTGCGAGTCTTTCAGCGGGTTGTGCGGCGATACCACGAACCAGATCTTATCTACATCACTATTCTCAACTACATGGTTCGCTACTATCAGGTGGCCTATATGAATGGGATTAAAACTGCCGAAATACAACCCTATATGCATGGCACAAATCTAAGCGAAAACCCCGTAGACCCATAAGCGTCATTTTAAAATCACGGTTAAGCTTCACTACTATATATAGATTTTCCCCCTGTCTCAATACCCGCTAAGGCTGTAAATTTGTGACATGAAGGGATTTATTTCTTTGATCGTGACCGGCATATCGGTAATGTTCCTCTCCTGCAATAAGACCGTTGACTACCTGGCGACAGCCAATTTCTGGTACGTTAATAAAACCACCGAAACAATAAAACTGGAGTTGTACCAGGCAAGTTCTGCCCAGCTGCTGAAAACTTCTGTCATCGGTGTAAACGACTCCCTGTTTCTTTCCTACCGGGATGAGGGCGGTGTCGCGCATCCGTTCAACGAGCTGCCTGTTGATTCAGCCCGGATCATATATGGAAATAAAAAAGCCCAGACCTTCACCTGCCGTGATATCACTGACACCACCTGCAACGAACCGCGCAATATCCTGAGGTTACCCGGCAATTATCAATACCAACCAGTGGATGAGCTTACCACCAATCATTTTTACACTTTCTCCATCGAGGACTACGCCGCGGCCGACAGCTTGAAATAACGAATAACTGGTCTAAGCATCTGCTTAGACCTATACTAAAGGAAGCATCCGCTTCCGTTATAAAACAAAAAAGCCCCTTATTTAGGGGGCTTATAACTGGTCTAAGCATCCGCTTAGACCCAATCCCAAAGGAAGCGTCCGCTTCCGGTCATAAAAACAAAAACGCCCCTTTTTTCGGGGCATTGGGGGATTAGATCAGCGTT
>JAJNBR010000143.1 GCA_021156265.1 Flavipsychrobacter sp. | reverse complement strand
AGGGCCTGCTGGTGCCCGAGTTCACCACCATCGAGGTAGGACACCCCGCATCCACCAACGAGCTGTTGATAGCAGCGCTGCTGGGCTTTGTGCTGGGCTATAAGGTGGGCGGCTTCTTCGGCACTACTGCAGAGATAGCGCCGAACCCTATGGGCTACCTGTTCTCGCTGCAGGGCAATGTGTTGATAGGTATTGTGGGCGCCCTGCTGATGGGCTACAGTAAATATGCCGAAAAGAAAAAAGAACAGCTGCCCGAACCTAAGACCAAACGTGTAGCCACCTACCCGCACCAGCGCATTGGCGAGATCGTCATCATCGCTGCCATTGGCGGACTGGCAGGCGCCAAAATATTCAACGCTTTCGAGACATGGGAAGACTTTATCGCCAACCCGGCCGAAAGCCTGCTGTCGTCTTCAGGACTTACCTTTTATGGCGGACTGATAGTAGCCACGGCCGCCCTTTGGTGGTATGCACGCAAACATAACATGCCATTCAAACACCTGTGCGATGCGGCTGCTCCCGCTCTGATGCTGGCCTACGGCCTTGGCCGCCTGGGCTGCCATTTTGCCGGCGATGGCGACTGGGGTATCTTCAACAGCGCTTATGTATCAGCCGCCGATGGCAGCCTGCATGCAGCTACCATGGCTGAATTCCAGCAGCGCGTGCTGGAATCCGGAAATTACTTCAGCTCCAACTTTGGTATGCATGTACCGCACAAGTACGCACCTGCCCCCGGCTGGCTGCCCGACTGGATGTTTGCCATGAACTATGCCCACAACGTGAACAACGAAGGCATGGCCATTGCCGGCTGCACCGGCAACTACTGCGCTGTACTGCCTGCAGGCGTATTTCCTACACCGCTCTACGAGTTTGCAGCCTGTATGATCCTGTTTGCCATCCTCTGGTCGCTGCGCAAAAAGCTGAAGTATGCCTGGCAGATGTTCGGCCTCTACCTCATATTCAACGGCATCGAGCGCTTCTTTATCGAGAAGATACGCGTGAACTATAAATACGACTGGGGCTTCATGCAACCCACCCAGGCCGAGATCATAGCAGTAGTCATGGTCATCCTCGGCATACTGCTCCTTGTCTTCGCCAGGAAGAAAAAAGAAGAGATAGTAACAGACACTGTTAAGTAACTAATACTAATACGCCTCGCACTTTGAGGGGCGTGTTTCGTATACTTCTTTTGCTGCCAGCTGAAATCTTGCTATTTAGACCTGCCCATGAAAGATCATAAGAAGGGTCGGCATTCTTGTGCGTTCGGATATGAAAATGGCGGTGCACCGGCGGAATGAATCGACAAATTGTTGTATATTTGCAGTAATGAAAACTACCTTTAAAAGCCGTATCGCACATACCTTTCAGTCCTTTACTCCGGACAGGAATAACAGCAAACCCTATAGGGGGCGCCTATACGGCAACAAATTGACACAGATTCGAGCTCAAACCCTGTATGGTCCAACTCCATGAAATCAGACACCAGGAATTTGTAACAAAATACCAAATACCAAAACGACTCCAAAAAAACTAACACATTCGAACCAAAACCCGCATCAACACTATCACATGAACAGTAACACTATTTCAACCCCGGCACGCGAAATGTTACAGACAACAACTACGCCATTGTTACAAACTAGCCTGAATTGTTTCGTACTGTTTGTCTCCTGGTACCGAAAACGGCAACAACGAAAACAAACAACAATTATGAACGTAGCCCGTCAATTACAAACCATTGCTACTCAATACCCGAGCCAAAAACCGCCGGGCAAAAAGCACGAAAAGCCGAAATTCATGACAAAAACGGCAACAACTGTTATCAACACATAGAAAAATTCCAAATCAAAGGCCAATCGATCAACCAAAATCAACAAACGCCTGTCTATTATAACAAATTATATAACTGAAGCTAAACACTATATCCTTATCTTTATTTTATGGCAAAGGCCCTCAGAAACAGAATGAGCGCTGCACTGGCGGTGGCAGCGATGGTAACGATCGGAACGGTAACAAGCTGCAATAAAGGCGGCGAAGACGACACCCTGCCCCAACCAACACCAACAGAGCTTTTCTCGTACAAAGTGGACGGTATTCGCGACACCGCGGTAGAGCGTATAGGCGAGGTTCGCCTGCAGCTAAGCGTAAAACCCCTTACCGGCAAAACGGAGATAGTAAAGCTGAACGCCAGCGATCTGCCGCTGGGCGTAAAGGCCAGCTTCTCGCCGCAATCGGGCACGCCTCCCTTCATTTCGATAATGACGCTGACTGCCAACAAAACTCCCGAAGGCAAGTACCAGCTCTACGTAACCGACTCAGCCCGGGGCAAAGGCATTTCTTCGCATCCCATGTCGCTTACCATAAAGCCTTATGTCAACTTTGCCGTTGCCTTCAATGGCCCGTACCAGGAATCACACACCTGCTCGCAATCGGGTCCCAGCCAGTTTGCGGTATTCATAGAGCCGGTGCAGACATATATTAACCGCATCATCATCAAGGGTTTCTGGACCAAGAGCTGGTCGCAGTCCATATACGCCGACCTGAACCCGAACAACAAAACAGTGACCGTACCCGTGCAAACAGCGGGCGGTCTCACTTACCAGGGCCTCGGCACCTTCAACGACAACGAGATCTCTATCAACTACACCGTTACCGATTCGTCGGGGGTGGTGAATGAGTCGTGCACGGCTACCTTTAAGCAGTAATGCGCCTCGTATGATTTTTGTGGGTTTGTAACAAAACCCAACAAAAGTATTTTGATACTGAAACAGTTGAAAGGTTGTTACCGTTTGCCGGTGCTGCTATGTATCATAGGGTTTGTCTGTCCGTTGCAGTCGGCCGCTCAGCGCAAGCTCGATTCCCTGACGCTGGATAGTATCAAGATCTTTAAGAAAAACACCTGGCTCGGCAACCTGTGGGACAAAGGCATGGACGCCATCACCCGCAACCCCAACGACACAGTGGCCTGGAGCTCCACGCTCAACATGCTGAGCGAGAACCCCTACAAACAGTACGACGGCAAGTATATCAGGCACATCAGCATTGACAGGAAAAGCTTCCGGGAGCCCCCTAAGGCCACGGACAGCAAAGCGGAAGTGCTGCTGTACAAGACCATGGATGCCCTGCACACCGATACCAGGGAATGGGTGATCCGTAACCACCTCTTCGTAAAAGAAGGTACCCGGCTCGACCCATACAAAACCGCCGATAACGAGCGTTTCCTGCGTACGCTCAACTTTCTGCAGGACGTGCGCATAGAAGTAAGGCCGGTGGGTACAACTGATACAGTAGATATCGAGGTGGTGACCAAAGACATTTTCTCGCTGACGGGCGGCTTTGACATCGGCAGCCTGGAGCGCGCCACGGTCGAGGTGCAGGAGCTGAACCTGCTGGGTATGGGCCAGCGCCTCAAGCTGCGCACCCTGGCTCACGGCGATCGAGACCCGGCTTTTGGATACCTGGCCGAATACACTAAGTACAGTATCGGTGGCAGCTTTATCAACGGTACCATCGGGTATTCCACTGCCGCCCAAACGCTGATAGACCGTTGGGAAGAAGAGCACGGCTACTTCATTCGTCTCGACCGGCCGCTGGTATCGCCCAATACCAGGCTGGCCGGCGGCCTGCAGTATGCCAGGAAGGAGTCGGTGAAAGCCTATGAGAACGGCCGCCCCGATAGCATGTTCTTTAAATACAGCATGCATGCCTACGATGTGTGGGGCGGTTACAACCTCATCACCGACAGGCTCATTGCCGCCCGCATCCGCGACCGGAAGTTCATCTCGGCGAGGTATGCTAAGTTCAGGTTTACCGATGTACCTGAGCAGGTTACCGGCTTTGACCCGATATTCAACAATACGGAAACGGTGCTCGGGCAGATCACCTTCTTCCGGCAGAACTTCTACAAGACCAACTACATATTTGGCTTTGGCATAACAGAAGACATACCTTACGGCTATAACGTTTCGCTGACCGGTGGCTGGCAACGGCAACTGGATCTGGAGCGTCCCTACGCCGGCATCAAAGCCGACAGGTTTTATATCTCACCCGGTAAGGACTTTTACCGGTTCTTCTTCCGGTCGGGAGCATTTTACAGGGGTTATGCATTGGAGGATGCGGGTGTGGTAATCGGCGCCAACATGTTCACCCGGTTGTTCAAGGCAGGCAGCACGCGTATCAGGCAGTATTCCAGCCTGAGCTACTCGGGCATCTTCAACCGATATGCGGGCGATGTGCTGCGTATCAACAATCCCTTCGGGTTGTACAACTTCAACTCGCGATGGATAACCGGCGACCAGCGTATAGGCGTACTGTCGGAAACTTATTTCTATTTGAAGTACAGCTTCCTCGGTTTCCGGTTTGCGCCATTTGTAACGGTAAATGCAGTGACACTTACACCGGAGCAGGAGAGCTTTCAAAAAGCAGATGTTTACACAGGCATCGGCGGCGGTTTACGCGTACGGAACAATGCCCTCGTATTCGGAACAATGGAGCTGAGGGCTATTTACTTCCCAAGGGAAGTGGAAGGTGAGGCAAGGTACAAGATCATGCTGAATACCAATCTTCGCTACAGGTACAATAGCAACTTCGTGACCAAGCCGGACATCATTACACTGAATTTAGACGACGGCCAATGATCAGGGGACTACCACTTCCGTCTTTCCTGATTGCTTACTAATATGGCAGCAATCCGCAGAGATCGTATATAGTTCGTTGACAACTTCTTGTCCGCCGCGCTTGCCGACAAACCTGAATTCGGCTGTTGAATGGACGAGCTTGCCCCGGTAACCATCATCCAGTACTGTATATGTACCGCTGCGCCCCGCGTTTGCTTCGTGGGTTATCTGCTCGCCGGTCTTCACGCGAATGGTATAGGCCTCATCCAGCTTAACGGGGTTGCCGGCGTTGTCATTTACCTGCAGAGCTATACCACGAAAATCCATGGTACAGATCACGCCATCGCAGTTGTTAGTCTTAGTTGTGTCTTTGCAAGACATATGCAGGAACAGTGGACTGATGCAGGCCAGCAATACAATAGCTAAACGGGTGCTCATACAGCTTTTTTGAGAAGAGCGCATCCAATACTATGCCAAACCAAGGACTAGCGAACTTCTATAGTGCTCTCGATGGCTTCGAGAGAAAGGTCTTCACCACCATCTATAACGCCCAGCGCTGAGTATTTGCCTTTGGGAAGCGTGGCCGGCAGCTCAAAACGCACCAGCCTGCGCTGGCCGGGAAACATCGGGAAGTCCAGCGCATCTATTTTTGTCTTCTTGCCACCTGAAAGAGATGTGACCTCGAGATAAGATTTGCATTCCAGCATGATCTCGCCTGTATTCTGGCACACAAGGTTGTATACATTAGGAAGTGTATCGGCAACTGGTTTCAGCTCGTATATCTTCACTTCTTTCTTTGTCAGTGTTGGAGGTGTCTGGTAGATATGCACCCCAATACGCAGCAGGTTGCGCACCGATGCCTGCGGTGTTTTGCTGCTGGCAGCCGTTTGTTCCTGCACGGTCTCTATGAATAACATCGACCATTTCATTTCTTCAGCAGCTTCCGCCGAGTCAGGTAAGGTCATTTTTACTGTTACGGTTGTTGACTGGCCGGCGTCGAGCTCCACAAAATTGCGGCTTACACTCACCCAACGGGAAGCTGAGCGCGGGTGCGTATTTGCTTCGTAATATTCATGACCTCCCAGGCTGTCACGTATCCAGTCGTTCAGGTACAACCTGAACTGTACTTTCGCGGTACCGCTGTTGGTTATATTGATCACCTGCGCTTCGCTCTGGCCATTCGCCAGCTTGAAGTCCAGCGTAGTAGGATACGCGCCCAACCTTTGCGCCGGGCTCCTAAAAGGCAATGCAATAATGCAAAGAATGAAAAGAATGAAAATATTACGGCTCATCATAGCTGCCACAAAACAACTACATTTCAGTCTAAAATACAAGAATATTGCATGTTTTTATTCTGGATAAGCCGCGCAAACACAGTGTTATCATTGTTTTACAGTATATCAATTTTTGCAAAGGGTATGTTAAGCGCCCCGTTTTCTTTCGCGGTTTTGATTTACAAGGCTATTTTTACACGGCTCTGGAAAGAGGGATAATACAGATGAGGTTCCTACTGGTCATATTATTGGTACTGTTGTCAACGCGCGGTTATGCGCAAAACCAGGACAATTATATCCAGGTCATTCCCAACACCAGCCTGAGCTTTGCCCTCAATTCTGTTACCGAGATCGAAAATGACCAGACCCTTAACAATGCACTTACCGTACAACTATCAACCAAGGACAAGAACCGTGAGGCATATGCGCGAATATCGGCTGTAACAAGCCCCCCGGGCTATTCACTTACAAGCCCCTACCCTGTAAAGCTGCTGTTTGTATCACATAATTCAAACAACGTATCCAACCTGGTAAGCACTGCGCTGCAGCTCACCAATACAGATCAACGTTTGTTTTCGCAGAGAAAACAAAACGCAGATGTACAGTTCAATTACAGCATGATCTTCATGGCCACAAACTGGAACTACCCCCCAGGCAACTATTCGTTCACCATCCTGTTTACCCTGACGCCGCCTTGAGAATAGTTGCCAGTATATTAGTTCTGTTATTCTGTGCACTTGGCAGCGCAGCGCAATACTCATGGACAGGTACCGCCACGGCTACAGCAACCATCGACAGTATGTATGTAATAACTGCATCATCTCCGTCTACTGTAACTTTCGGCAGTGCGAACGACCTGGCATCGGGCAAGACAATAGCCAGCTTTTCTACGATCACCGTGAAGTGCAACTACAACTGGCAGCTTGGCGTAAAAGCTTCTACAGCCAATTTTAATGCAACCGGCGGCGGAGCCAGCACCAATATGCCGGCCGGTATCCTGAAATTAAAAAAGTCGACCAGCGGTTCCTACCTGACAGTTACCACATCCAGCCAGACACTGGCCACCGGTAGCAGGGGACCAACTTCCGCCAGCGGCAACTCCTTTACTGTCGACGCGCTTATCGAGCCCGGCTTCTCTTACAACGGCGGTAAGTATAGTATTGTATTGACATATACACTTACCAGGCAGTAAGGGTTAAAAAACGGGGGATGCTAAATTCGCCCGCAAAAGCTATTTT
>JAJNBR010000005.1 GCA_021156265.1 Flavipsychrobacter sp. | reverse complement strand
GCTATAGTCGCCGGCAATGTATTTTCGGTTGATATCAAAGATGTCTTTCCTGCCCTTCACGTAGCTGATCTCTTCACGAAATTCTCTCAGGAAGGTGGTCAGAATTCTTACCTGGTCAACAATATCTGTGCAATCGGGCATAGAATATACCAGGCTTTCGACTGAGAGGTTTTTGATGCCGGAGGGGTAAATGCCTCTTTTTCTAAACGCATCGATAAACGATAACCGGTAATCACGATCGTCGTCTGCGACGAGGCTGGCGTCAGCAGTAATAATGGCTCTCAGGAAATCTCCAAAGGTGATATCAACCGGCGGGCAATAATCGAGCGCCCTGATGCACATTCTCAGCACATGATTTGCGGTCTTGGCAGCCTCTTTAGCCAGTCGGTTCACAAGATCAGGCTGCAGCTCGCCTTGCGGCAGGATACCGGTGCCGTTTGTTGCAATGCGCAACAGATCGGCAACCCGGCTTTTGTAGATAGTCAGGAAAGCTTCGAAAACAGCGGATACCAATATGGCGCCACGCGCGTGTGGTTCCATAATGGTTTGGTATTCGTCACCGTTCGGTACATGCGGCCTCCATTGTTTTGTCTCGGGGTCTATCTCGCCAATTGCGTCGCGCAAAGAACCATAGTTGCCTATCGCTACGCCAAACTCCTGTGCCAGTTTACCCAATAGGTTTTGCGAGGCAAGATCACCTCGCGTGGCAGCAATCTGGTTTTTTAAAACCTCGGGGAAGGTGAAATGCTGGAACAACGCTACTATGTCAGAGAACGCTTCGTGAAACGCGAGCACATCGGGATTGGTATCGTCAGTGTACCTGCGATACAGGCCGTCCAGTATTGCATGCGTCGTCTCGTGGGCGATCACATCATGGCTCAGGCAGGTAAAGGTCAGGTTGTCGGGCATGTGAAGTGTTATGTCTGCAGGGCGTGCAGAGAAATAGCCAAACAACAGCGCTTTTTTCTGCGGACTATAATAGGCGTTGGCATCACGCAGCGCATGAGGGTAGATCTGCAGTTTAGGAATGTACACATCAGTGACTTTGCCATTTTTGTCGCATACCCTCCTAGGACTCCAGAGTATAGGTCGCCCCAGTGCTGCCTCGAAATTGCGGATGGTGGTCATGGCTACTGCATATACCATTTGTTGGTGGAATTGCGGGTTGCTGCCGCTGGGATCCAACCCGTCCTGCGCAACAATGTAAATATCGTTCAGGTCTACAGGTTTGTACCATTTACCAACTGTGGGGTCAAAATCGATGACCTCAATGTATTCACCACTGGGACCCGGTTTCAGTTCTTCTTCCCAGGGAACCCTGTAGGTAATGTTATTGATCAGGGAAGTGTCTATCTTAAGCGAGAGGCTTGGGTCGAAAGCATAACCCCTGAGTTTTCTGCATGGTGGTTTTCCTGTCATGTGTATGGGTTAAAATGTGCGTGATAAGTTATTGCAAGCGCATGTTATTCTGTTGGATTTACAAGCATAGGACAGTAGAGCTTTACCTGCAGTTCCGCCAGGTTCTCTGCGTGGGTTATCAGGCAAAGGGTCTGGTCGGGCGACAAACTAGTGAGGTTGGTACCGACGCCTGATGCAATCGCCGCGTCTTCCTCGTTCAGGCCACGTGCGCTGATCGCAGCAAAACCGGTCTGTTCCTTCAGGTGCGCGGTGATCTCCGCGCGATATTTCTCCGGCAATTCGATCCAGGTCGGCTGAAAACCATGCATATTCAGAACTTCAGGCAAAATAGTTTTCGCAATCATATTATCGACAAACCCCGTCAGACAGCGGTCTAGTGTCCACCCAAGTGAGAAGTAGGAGATGGGCCTTGCACCATTTTGAATGTTATGGTACAGGTTTGTTTGCATCTGTGATGCTTTGATTCGGTACATGAACAGGTCGACTGTTCGTACCAGCAACATGATGGCATTGGGGTATTTTTTATTTGCGAAGAAATTACCGCCGGCATCGGAGGTAATAATAATATCACATTCATAGCTGCTTTTGTTCTGGGTCAGCTTCTGTATACCCTGGTTATCGTATACACCTCCGTCTACCAATACCGGCTTTGCGCGCCCGGTGTCTGCGGGGTCTTCAAAAAAATCACTGTCGATATATATCGGCGTGAAGGCAAAAGGAACACAGCTGGAAGCCATTACAGCCCTTGCCACCGGAAATTTTTCGTTTTTAAAACGCACCGGCACTTCGTATCTGGGTTTCGCAGCATAACCTGAATCCGACATTTTCCGTTGTGAAAAGGTAAAAGGTCTGCCGGTCTCGAGGTTGGAGGAACCGATAGCTATTACCGGCCTGTCTTTACAAAGCTGCGATAAGGTTTTGTTGCCGAAAAAAAACTTGCGGTACGCCTGTTCGATGACTTTACTTACAGGAAATATTCGGAACTGATAGCGCAGCAGTATGTACACCAGCACCGCCAATACCAGGAAAAGCAAGGGCGCATATGAAGTAAAGCTCAGTGCGATAGCTGTACCTAAAAAAGCGAGAACAAGCGCAACGGCACCAATGAATACCGCTGACCGGAAGATATAGCTGATGACGTTTTTTGTCTCCAGCTTTTTTTTCATTTCAGAATGAAAGCTCTTGTAATCCCCTTCGTGCAGGCACCATGCCGCCCCTGTGATAGAGCCTCCTGAAATAGTAGATAATACATCTACCTTATCTAATATGCCCATTTCGTCCAGCTTGTTCAGTGTACCAAGATGGAAGGCAGCCGCACGATAACCTCCTCCAGACAATGACAGTCCGATCTTTTTGTTGTTCTGCATGGTGTGACGTTATACGGTTGATAGTTTTCAACAAGAAAGTTAAGCGAAATGTTTTTAAAGAGCAACGTGAAAAACACGGTATTCAGATGACCGCACTAAAATAAGAAGCCGCTCGAACGAGCGGCTTCAGTATTAGCTAAAAATCCTTTGGAAAATCATTTATTGTAACTGATCCTGTATACTGCATTAGCGTGATCATCAGACACCAATATCGAACCGTCTTTCAGCTGCAGTATATCCACAGGTCGTCCCCAGGCGGTACCTGCTTTCAGCCAGCCTTCCGCAAAAGGCTCATAGCTTTCAACAAGGTTGCCTTTGAGTTTGACAAACATCACACGGTAACCTATAGGATCCTTTCGGTTCCAGGAGCCATGCTCAGCAATAAGAATGCTGTTCTTGTATTTCGCCGGGAACATTTTACCGGTATAGAACTTCATACCCAGCGCAGCCGTGTGCGCGGACAGCTTAGCTACTGGTACGGCAAACTCACTGCAGGCATGCCTGTCGCCATAGGTTTTGTCTTTTACGTCGCCCTGGTGGCAATAAGGAAAGCCGAAGTGCATACCCGCGCGGGAGGCCATGTTGAGCTCGTCGCCGGGATTATTCTCACCCATATTGTCGGCACCGTTATCAGTAAACCACAGCTCCTTTGACACAGGGTGCCAGGCAAAACCTACCGTATTGCGGATACCGCTGGCAAATACCTCGAAGCCTGTGCCGTCCGGATTCATCCTTGTAATGGAAGCATAGCGTGGGTCCTGTTCTGCATTGTCGCAAACATTGCAGGGAGCACCCACCGGCACATACAGTTTATCATCGGGGCCAAAGGCGATATACTTCCAGCCATGGTGTTTGTCGGATGGAAAGGAATCATTCACTAACACACGTTCGGGCGGGCTGGCGAGGTTAGCCTCGATATTGTCGATACGCCATATCTTGTCGAGCTCCGCTATATATAATGAGGTAAAGCGAAAAGCGACGCCATTAGGCATGTTTAATCCATCGGCTATAGTATACCTTGTTTCGGCCACACCGTCTTTATCTGCATCTACCAACGCATATACTTTACCTGCATTGCGGGTGCCGACGAATACAGTTCCGTTTGCGCCCAGCGCCAGCGAGCGCGCATTTTCGACGTTATCTGCAAATATGCTGATACTGAAGCCATCCGGAAGTTTGATATCGTTAAGCCGTGGATCTTCTACTTTTTCAAGGGTTTTATTCTGGCAGGCGGCATTGAGGAAACCCATACATAAAACTGCCAGTAAAACAGGCGGGTATCTGAGGTTCATGTTGACGGTTTTACCAATGGGGAATAGCAAAATTATGCCAGTGCTTTGGCCCATGCGTTTGCTAATGTGATGTTAAGCGGCTGTAAATCAGCGGTTAATTGGTTGCTAAGCTGCGGTTAAACTCAGCAAAAAGCTTTGACGGGGTTAATCTGCTTTTAATCTTTGCATCATCAAACAACAACAAAACGAACACAAATCAAACAAGATAGTTATGAAAAAGATCGTTCTCATCGCCGCCAGCCTTACCGCTTTTGTTGCCGCAAAAGCGCAAGTAAACAGCTCTGCCAGCCAGACGGTTAACGTTAACCTGTCCAACGCTGTAGAGATCACCTTCACCGGTTCAGGTACCGCTACAGGGGACCCTACCACCATGGCTTTCACTACTGTTGCTCATTACGCCGACGGTGTTGAGTCTGCTGAACAACAACTGAAAGTACGCTCGAACAAAAATTTTAAAGTGGCTGTAAAATCAAACGCCACCAACTTTACCTATACAGGCAGCACAACCCCTGCACCTACCATGCTGGTAGCCGATGTGCTGAATGTAATGGTATCAGGCAACAATACCGGTGGTACTATCGCAAATAGTTTTTCCAACTACCAGGATGTTCCTGCTTCAAACATTGACCTGCTGAGCAATTGCACTAAAGGTGGCAGCCAGACCTTCTCGGTTAAATACAAAGCCGAGCCGGGTTTCGACTTCCCAGCAGGAAATTATGCAGTTGATGTAGTGTATACAGCTACACAGCTTTAATCTGTCTCTCTCTAAGCAAGTATAGTGGCTTCCATTTTTGGGAGCCTTTTTTTATTTGGCCGCAGCCTATATCTTCGCCGCATGCAACCCATTCTGTTACTGCATGGCGCTATAGGCGCAGCCGACCAACTGCAACCACTTGCAGGCAAACTGCCTAACTATAAAGTGATGAGCTTCAACTTTTCCGGCCATGGAGGCAAAGAGTTCCCGGTCGAAGCTTTATCCATAAAAGGTTTTGCCGAAGAAGTGCTGGCCTTCATGGATGAACAAGGCCTGGAGCAGGTGAGCATTTTTGGCTATAGCATGGGTGGCTACGTAGGTATGTACCTGGCAAAACACCATCCGCAAAGGGTGAAAAAGGTCGCAACCCTGGCTACCAAGTTTTACTGGGATGTGCCAACAGCCGCTAAAGAAATGCAGATGCTGGATGCGGATAAAATAGAAGTGAAAATTCCTGCCTTTGCCAAAGCGCTACAGGAGCGACACGCACCAACTGATTGGAAAATTTTATTGCAGCGCACCGCAGGCATGTTGCGCGCAATGGGGGAGGACAACCCTCTAAAGCCTGGAGACTATTCCGGCATCGGCACAGACTCGCTTGTTATGTTGGGCGACAAAGACAAAATGGTGACCCTGGATGAAACGCTGGCAGTATACAAGTCGTTGCCTAACGGGCGTATGGCCATGCTGCCGGATACACAACACCCCATAGAACAGTCTAATACCGAAGCGTTGGCTTTTTTGCTCAACCAGTTTTTCACCGATTAGTTACTCATCGCTGCCTTCAGGTAGTCGTTCATTTTTTTGCCGGCTTTGTAATACTCCATTAATACATCCGGAAGATCTTCCTGCAGGATGGTCTTTCCTTTAATCTCAGCAGAATAGAAAAACTGTTTGTTAGCAATAAGCGGCTCTTTTTCAGCTGCTGCTTTGAAATCGTCCGGCAGCTTTTTGTTTTTCTCGCCTTGAACAGCGCCAAATTTCTCTTTGAAATTCTTGTCGTTGTACACAGCGGCAAAGCCTTTAGGGTCTTTGGTTATAGCTGAGCGTATCTTTTGCAGGGTTGCAGGTTCTATCATGTAGGCGCCGCCAACGATCATGATCTTATCGGCTGACAGCTGGAAGTAAAAGCCCGGCTCTTCCTTTGATTTTTTGCCCTGCGAGGAAATATTTGCTGAAACGTGCGTGTTATATGGCGTTTTGTCCTTGGAGAAACGGATGTCTTTATTGATGCGATGGATTGCATCGGCAGCCGCTATCTGCACCTCGGGCTGGTACTTCTGAATGCGGTTGATCATTTCGTCCACCAGTTTTTTAAAGGGCTCTTTCACCTCTTTTTCATAAACTTTCTTGTTTTCAGCAAACCATGCAGTGCTGTTATGGGAAGAGAGGTTTTTGAAGAAATCAATGAATGATTTATTGAAGTAGCTCATGTGCGCGATTTTACTTTGACAATGCGTGTAAAGCCCGAATTTAGCAAATTAGATCACAGGGAGTCAGACGTAATGGTGCCGTTTAGCATTTTTAAGAATTATCAATAAAAAAGCCCCCGCAATAACAGGAGCTTTTCTCTCTAAACAAATATGCGGGTCATATCATTAAAGCCATGAGTATATTATCGGCATAAATGCCTTCACCTGTTTTGATAAAATTCTTCTGGCGGCCCTCTTCTACAAAGCCCAGCTTTTTATACAGGCCAATAGCTTCTTTATTGCCGTCTACTATCTGCATCCAAAGCCGCTCGAGGTAGGGATTTTCCTTTGCCCAGTCAATACCGGCCTGCAATAAGATGCTTCCGAGTCCCTGGGACTGGTACTGCTTCAACAGGCCAATGCCGATGAGGCCGTTGTGACGCAGGCGATTACGCGAGCCTCCCGTGATATCTACGTTACCTACGATGCGGCCTTTTATTTCTGCTACCAGCAATAAGGAGTTGTCCTCTTCAATAAATGCGTTGATCCACTCTCTTCCTTTTGACATCAGGTGGCCAAACTCATCCTGTTCCATCACCTGGTACTCACTTTCGCCTATGTATTTGCGAATACTCTGCATCAGTTCCGATGCATCCTGCAAGGTAGCCTCCCGTATGGTTACCTCGGTCCCGTCTTTCAGCTTGGCTGTGAAAGGTTCGATCTTTAGTGTAGCTAGCATATCCTCCTCTGTGTTGTATAATAAAGTTAGCACAAGTCTATTTAGCTAACAGTTAAAAAATTACCAAAACCAACGGTACGGACGATGAGGCAGGATTTTGTTTGTTCAAGGCGTAGAAACGTGAGCCGGTTCAGGCAGTGTTGGTTCTATGTCGTCTTTCTCCTTGAGTGACACTACTTTCTTGTTGTACTTGATATGCTTGAGGTTTGCTACAATAATAATGCTGATAATCACCAACAGGAACCAGGAACTGAGCTTACCGAAGTGCACCACATTCCACTGTTGCTGTTGGTTAGGGTATTGCCAGGCGCCAAGGAACGTAGAAATATTCTCTGCCAGCCAGATAAAACTACCGATCAGCAGGAACGACAGGATGATGTTCATTTTATATGTAACCCCGCGCGATACGAAGCTTACATAGCTTTTCCTGAAGATGAAAAAAAGAGCTGCGATTATCACCCATCGCATGTCGGTTACGTAGTGAAGAGTAAAAAAGTTGAAATAAATAGCCGCTGCCAGCGCAAAAGTGATCAATGACGCAGGCCATTCATGAAACCGCAGGTCGAACCGGCGCCACGCCTGGCAAATGTAGCTGGCGACACTTGCATACATAAAGCCACTGTAAATGGGGACGTCTCCAAGCTTCGTATAGGCAAATTCCGGGTACGCCCATGAACCCTTGCTTACTTTGTACAATTCGAGAAACAGGCCGATGATGTGGAATAGCGAGATCACCTTGAGCTCGTCTATCGTCTCCAGTTTGAAATACACCATCAGGAATTGCACACATACACATACAAGAAGGATGAAATCATAACGGTAGAAGAATGGGACATCAACATATTTGGTAAAAGCCAGTGTTGCGAAAATGGCCACCGGGAAAATACAGCATAGCGCCTGTTGGTAACCGAAGGAAAAGAGTTTGAGTAGGAATTGCATACCGTAGCCCAACCAAATGCTATTCCTATTATAAAGAAGCCTAAAGGGTTTAACGCAAGTTTAACGGCAAGCGTCCCATTCCAGCCTTCTATAAAACCTGTGAAGCTTCAACCAATTCTATTACCTTTGGCAACAACTTTTTAGTTATTTGTTCATGAAGAAAAACATTGCCTTACTGGCAGGCGGATACTCGGGCGAGTATGTCATATCTATTAAGACGGCGGGAACGATCGAACAAAACCTCGATAAAGAGCTGTACGATGTGTATAAGATCATTGTGACAAAAGAGGGCTGGTGGCATGAATCGGATAGCGGAGTGAAGACTGAAATAGACAAAAATGATTTCAGCCTGACGCTGGATGGAAATAAGATAAAGTTTGATGCTGTTTATATCGCCATTCACGGCACACCTGGCGAAGACGGCAGGCTGCAGGGCTACCTGGACATGATGCAGGTACCGTATGCCACCTGCAATTCCATTGTATCCGCGCTTACATTCAACAAAAGCTATTGCAATAAGGTAGTGAAGGCCCTCAATATTGTGAATATTGCGAACTCCGTACACCTTATAAAAGGCGAACCTTACTCCGTAGGTAATATACTGGAACAGCTAAAGCTACCCATGTTTGTAAAGCCCAACGAAATGGGCTCCAGCCTGGGCGTGAGCAAGGTGAAATCAGTAGAAGAATTATTGCCTGCTATTGAAAAAGCATTCAAAGAAGACAACCAGGTCCTCATAGAGGAATTTATCGAAGGCCGCGAGATCACTATTGGCGTATACAGAGTGGATGGCTACCTGCATACGCTCCCCGCAACGGAAATTGTGAGCAAAAATGAGTTTTTTGACTACGAAGCTAAATATACACCGGGTGTAACAAGCGAGATCACCCCAGCGCCCATAGACGATAATATCAGGGAGCAGTTGGAGAGTAAAGCCTCGTATCTGTACCGGCATTTGAACTGTCGTGGAGTGGTGCGTATGGACTTCATTCTGCAAAAAAGCAGTAATAAGCTGTTTTTCCTTGAGGTGAACACCACACCGGGCCAGAGCGAGAACAGCATAGTGCCGCAGCAGGTGCGCGCTTCGGGATTGACTTTAAAAGAATTTTACGGTTCGCTGATAGAAGACTGTATCAAAAACAATACTTTTTAACGGCGCATATTGTATATTTCATAACGGTTTATGTTTAGAATAAGCGAAGAAAGGCGGAAATCATTTAGGTTCAACTTATTGATCGTAATACTGCTATGCGCGGTGTGTTATGTGCTGTTTTTTGCCAGCCTTGGCTTGATCACCCGTCATGGACAGGAGATCAAAGTACCTGACGTCACTAATAGGGATGTGCAGGCGGCAAAAAGCGTTTTGGAAAAAATGGACTTTGATGTGGATGTAGACTCTGCCTATGATCCTAAAGTAAAACCGTTCCTGGTATTATCGCAAATACCCGACGTGAATGCCGTGGTGAAGAAAGGCAGAACCGTATTCCTGACCATCAACAAGGCCGAGCCGCCATTGACGCCTATGCCTAATCTGCTTAACTTGTCATTCCGTAGCGCTTCCATGATATTGAAAAGCCAGAAGCTGTTGCTGGGCGATACCAGCTACAGACCTGATATAGCAAAGGGCGCAATACTCGAGCAGCTGTATAAGGGCCAGCCAATACGTCCCGGCCAGATGGTGCCTCAGGGCAGCCGCATAGACCTCGTGATAGGAGATGGCCTTGGTAATACCGAGTTTAATGTACCAGACGTAATCGGTATGGGCTACCAGGAAGCAGCAACTATCCTTGGCGGTACAGGCCTGCATTTTACGGCCATTTGGGAAGGCGAAATCGCAGACTCTGCTTCTGCAACTGTATATAATCAATCTCCCAGGCCAATGAGTGAACTCGGCGCTCCCAACCGTATCAAGGAAGGCGATATCATTGACATATTCATCAAGCAAGAGGCCACTGTTGAAGAGCTGGAGTACAATAGAAACCCAACAACTGTCGTTGAACAATAATGAAACTCGTTCCTATAAAACCACATAAACTCCTGTTGTGGCTGGTTTTGCTGACTGGCTGGTTGCAAGCCGGCGCCCAGGAAATGGTTATGCCGCTCATGTACAATCCACCTGGATCGGGCCGTGCGTCAGACAATATGAACGCGGTGTTAAAAACCACAGCCGACCCTACAGTTCCCGTATTTATTGATCTGCCCTTTTTTGAAGACTTCACCGGAAAGACGCAGGAAGTAGATAAATACAAATGGCTGGACCGCCAGGTGTATGTAAACAACACAATGTGCGTTGACCCTATAAGCCGCGGTGTCGCTACCTTCGACGCATTGAACCAGCATGGCCTGCCATACAGTCCGAACATCAGCATTGCGCTGGTCACTGCAGACAGTCTTACTTCAAAAAGACTTAATCTTCAGAAATTTACTCCGGCCGATAGTGTGTACATGAGCTTTTACTATCAGCCACAGGGCAACGGATTTTCGCCGGAAATACAGGATTCGCTGATGCTGTATCTCCTGAACAAAGATACCGTGTGGGTAAAAGTATGGTCAGTTCAGGGCTCAACGTTACAGCCGTTCAGGCAAGTGATGGTAAACCTCAGCGATCCTAATTATTTGTACAAAGGTTTCCAATTCCGTTTTGTCAACAAGGCTTCCATCAATGTCAATGATGATGTATGGAACCTTGACTACATTCGCATAGCGCCCGGCCGGCATGCCAACGACACAGCGGTTAACGATATAGCTTACACTGTAAATCCAACGTATATGCTGGATGACTACACGTATATGCCATACCACCAGTTTCTGGCCAACCATGGGGGTGAGCTGGCAGCGCAACATTTTGCCTACTTCCGTAATAACTATGACGTGGGGCAAAACGTTACCTATGGATTCGCAGCTGCAGAAGAAAACGGCACACCGCTAACGGGCGGCGCCAGCGCAAGCACTTTTGCAGGCGGTAAACAAATACAACAGGCAAATTTTCCTGTTTATAGCAATACTTTGCCGCTGGTAGAGAGATATAAGGCAGTCAACTTTATCAATAAGTTTTATGTTAGCTCTCCCGCATCAGAGCCAAAAGAAAATGATACGATCGTTCGCGAACAGCTTTTTCATAATTATCTCGCATACGACGACGGAACGGCCGAAATGAGTTATTTCTTAAGTCAATTTGTTACCCTTCCCGGCAAGCTGGCTATCGAACACCACCTGAATGAACCCGATACTCTCTCCGGCGTTGCCATATATTTTGGCCGGCAGGTACCGGGTGCGCAAAATAAGTATTTTTCAATTGCCGTGTATGAAGATATCACCGTAGGCAGCAATGCTGAAAAGATCATCTACCAGGAAGACTTCTTCTATCCCGGCTACCTGAACACGAATAATTTTTACGTCTACAAGTTTGCACAGAAAGTGCCATTACCTGCCGGCAAGTTTTACATCGGAACGATACAGCCAGCCCTTGCCAGCAGCGACAGTTTATATTTCGGCCTGGATGTAAACCGTGCTGGTCCCAGCCACGTATTCTACAATCTGCTGGCTAAATGGGAGTCCTCCAATTATCCGGGCGCAGTAATGATCAGGCCGATTGTAGGTCCCATCATACCGAGCGGCATAAACGAAGTAAAGCCTAAGGAACTGGAATGGTCGGTTTATCCGAACCCCGCATCGGAAACTGTTATTTTGCAATTCAATACTGCCGCACCTGTTGATTTCACCATTGTTGACCTGCAAGGCAGGACCGTACAGCAAGGCAAGATAAAAAGCGACAAGCCGGTAAATATCTCGCAATTATCGCCGGGTGTTTATTTTGTACAGTTAGCAGCGGATGGCATCACGGCCACGCCAAGAAAAATCGTCAAATTATAATCATGAAAGAGATCACAGTAGAAGAGCTGAAACAACGGGTAGATGCCGGAGAAAAGCTGAACATTATAGACGTTCGTGAACCGGCCGAATATGCAGAAGATAATATAGGAGCGAAACTGTTGCCGCTTGGCAATATCATGAGCATGCAGATAGATGAGATCGAAGACCTGAAAAACGAAGAGCTTATCGTGCATTGCAAAGCAGGCAGTCGCAGTATGCAGGCCTGCATGATGCTGGAGCAGTTTGGCTTTACCAATTGTGTGAATGTTAAAGGCGGTATACTTGCGTGGCACGAAAAATTTGGCAATACAAAGATCAACTAATGCCAAAGACCTCGTGGTGAGGTTTTTGTGAGGATAAGTCAATGCATGAGATAGAACCATATTACAACTGGCGGCATCTTTATACAGCTGAAGAGGATGAATACTCACCTTTCTTCGGACGGGAGTACAGCGAGTTTGAATTTTCAAATACTGTCTACAACTATTATATACACCCTCAGTGGGACGAGTTTGGTTCTCGTACATTATACATGAAGGTGCTTTTTGTCGATTACGATCTCAACTATGCAATAATAGAACTGATAGGAGAGTGGAACGATGCGGTAGAGAATGATATTATGCAGCTGAAGCGTAATGTGGTTGACGTGATGATATCGAAGGGGCTCACCAAATTTATCCTGGTATCTGAGAATGTCCTGAACTTCCATAGCAGCGATGACGATTACTACGAAGAATGGTACGATGACATAAAGGATGAAGGTGGCTGGATCGCTGCCATCAACATGCCTGAGCAGACGCAATATGATTTCCGGCGTTCTCATATCGACAGGTTTGTCAAGCTGATGGATAACCCAAACTGGCGCACCTTCCAACCACAACACTTCTTCCAGATGGTAGACAATACCATGCTCCGGCTTCACTAGCCTGTGAAGCCATATTCCTTCTTCTTAATATATAGTTTTGGATAACAGCCTATTGCAGGTAGGATACAACATTGTAACGGGGAAAAAATACATTGTATTTTACTATTCGGGCGATTATCTTTGCGGGGATTTACTCAAACAAGTTTCAAATCTAATATGACCTGGAAAAATTATTTCAGCACTTCCATCGGTAAAAAATTGCAAATGGGTTTTAGCGGCCTGTTTCTTATCCTGTTCCTAATAGTGCATTGCTATGTCAATGCACAAATATTCTGGAATGATGGCGGTGAAAAGTTCGACGAAGCTGCGCATTTCATGGGCACCAATTTCATTATCCGTACCATAGAAATAGGCTTGGTGTTCTTCCTGCTGCTGCACATCATACAGGGACTGCTGTTGTGGGCACAAAACAAGTCGCGCCGCAGCAGCCGGTATGCCGTTAGTGCCGGCAATGCTACCAGTCACTGGTACAGCCGCTCTATGGGTTTGCTGGGTACGCTTCTCCTGATATTCCTGGTAATACACGCTTCTAAATTCTGGATACCCAACAGGGCTTCACAAACTATGGGGAACGGGGAACTGCCTTTATACGACATGATGCGTGAAGAGTTTCAGAACCTAGGGGTAGTGATCATTTATTTAGCGGGTTGTATCTCTCTGGCATGGCACCTGGTGCATGGGTTTTATAGTTCTTTCCAGACGCTTGGACTCACGACTAACAAATACAAGAGCATGATCAAGGGCCTGGGTATCGCGTTTTCGATAATAGTGCCGTTGATATTTGCTTTAATGCCGATCGCCTTTTACTTAGGCTGGATATCTTAATCCCACTAATTACCAAATAATTTCGATTTTTCGGATATGACGCAACTTAATTCAAAGATACCCAAAGGCCCGATGGAGGCTAAATGGGATACATATAAGTCAACCTGTAAGCTGGTGAATCCCGCCAACAAGCGCCAGCTGGAGATAATCGTTATAGGTACCGGTCTTGCCGGAGCTTCAGCTGCAGCTTCACTGGGTGAGCTCGGCTATAAAGTAAAAACATTCTGTTTCCAGGATAGTCCGCGCCGTGCGCACTCTATCGCGGCGCAGGGTGGTATTAATGCTGCCAAAAACTACCAAAATGATGGTGATAGCACTTTCCGCCTGTTTTACGATACTGTAAAAGGTGGTGACTACCGCGCAAGGGAAGGTAATGTGTACCGCCTGGCTTCTGTAAGCGCTAATATTATTGACCAGTGCGTGGCGCAAGGTGTTCCTTTTGCACGCGAATATGGCGGACTGCTGAGCAACCGTTCTTTTGGCGGTACTCAGGTACAACGTACATTCTATGCTGCAGGCCAGACAGGTCAGCAGCTGCTGATAGGTGCTTACCAGGCATTGGAGCGCCAGGTGGCATTGGGTAACGTTACCCAATACTCCCGCCACGAGATGCTGGAAGTGGTAACTATTGATGGCAAAGCACGTGGTGTTATTGTGCGCAACCTGGTAACAGGTGAGCTGGAGCGTCACTTCGGTCATGCTGTACTCCTGTGCAGCGGTGGTTATGGTAACGTGTTCTACCTGTCGACAAACGCGATGGGCAGCAACGTAACTGCCGCATGGAAAGCGCATAAACAAGGCGCTTATTTCGGTAACCCCTGCTTTACGCAGATTCACCCGACGTGTATCCCGGTAAGTGGCGACCACCAGTCTAAACTGACGCTAATGTCCGAGTCACTGCGTAACGATGGTCGTATCTGGGTGCCCAAAAAACAAGGCGACAACCGCAAACCAAACGAAATACCTGAAGAAGAACGTGACTACTACCTTGAGCGCAGGTATCCTGCCTTCGGTAACCTGGTACCGCGCGACGTGGCCAGCCGCGCCGCTAAAGAGCGCTGCGATGCCGGTTATGGGGTAGGCGCTTCTAAACAAGCGGTATACCTGGATTATGCCTCAGCTATCGAGCGTTATGGCAAGATCGAGGCCAACAAGCAAGGCCTGGCTAATGCAAATGCTGATACAATCACTAAACTTGGTAAAGAGGTAGTAGCAGAGAAATATGGTAACCTGTTCGAGATGTATGAGAAGATCACAGGTGAGAACCCGTACGATATACCAATGCGTATATACCCTGCGGTACACTACACAATGGGCGGCCTGTGGGTTGACTACGAACTGATGACCACTGTACCGGGACTTTACGCACTGGGTGAAGCCAATTTCAGCGACCACGGCGCCAACCGCCTGGGTGCGTCAGCATTAATGCAAGGTCTCGCTGATGGCTACTTCGTGATACCTTATACAATGGGTAACTACCTGGCTGACGATATCCGCACCAAATCAATACCAACCGATCACCCTGCCTTCGTTGAAGCTGAGAAATCAGTACGCGAGAGGATAGAGCGCCTCATGAATATCAAGGGTACTGAAAGCGTTGAGAGCTTCCACAAGCGCCTGGGTAAGATCATGTGGGACAAATGCGGTATGGCGCGTAATGAACAAGGCCTGAAACAAGCTATTGAAGAGATCAAAGCGCTACGCAAAGAATTCTGGAGCAACGTTCGCATACCGGGCGAGATCAACGAATTCAACCCTGAGCTGGACAAAGCAGGTCGCGTGGCCGACTTCCTGGAGCTGGGTGAGCTGATGTGTATGGACGCCCTGCACCGTAGCGAAAGCTGTGGCGGTCACTTCCGCGAAGAGTCGCAGACAGAAGATGGTGAAGCAATGCGTAACGATGAGAAGTTCACTTATGTAGCTGCGTGGGAATACAAAGCCGACAGTCAGTTTGAGCTGCATAAAGAAGACCTGAACTACGAGATAGTTCATCCGACACAACGTTCTTATAAATAATCAATCAGAAATTAGACTTCCTTTATGGAGCACTACCATATGAATCTCACCTTAAAGGTGTGGAAACAAAAAAACAGCAAAACTAAAGGCAATTTTGAAACCTACCAGGTTAAGAACATTTCTTCCGAAATGTCGTTCCTGGAAATGTTCGATGTGCTGAACGAGCAGCTGATAGCTGAAGGAAAAGAGCCGATCGCGTTCGACCACGACTGCCGAGAAGGTATCTGTGGTGCGTGCAGCATGTACATCAACGGTCGTGCGCACGGTCCGTGGCACCACACTACTACCTGCCAGCTGCACATGCGTGAATATAAAGATGGTGATACGATAGTTGTTGAGCCATGGAGGGCAAACGCATTCCCGGTAATTAAAGACCTGGTTGTAGACCGTGAATCTTTCGACCGCATCATACAAGCCGGTGGTTATGTATCAGTAAATACAGGTAACGCTGTTGATGCCAACGCTATTCCTATCGATAAACACAATGCAGATGAGGCTTTTGCTTCTGCAGCCTGTATCGGCTGCGGTGCATGTGTGGCAGCTTGTCCGAATGCATCAGCTATGCTGTTTGTCTCTGCCAAAGTTTCTCACCTGAACATGCTGCCGCAGGGTGAGCCTGAAGCGAAGATCCGTTCGGTGAATATGATACAGCAGATGGATAAGGAAGGCTTCGGCAGCTGTACCAACATCGGCGCCTGCGAGGCTGAATGTCCCAAGGGAATTTCGCTCGAAAATATTGCCCGCCTGAACAGGGAGTATATGAGCTCCGTATTCGCCGGAGGTTCTAAGAACGCTGTGTAATCGAAAACTTAATATTTTACAGGCTGCCGAAAGGCAGCCTTTTCTTATTTTGGCCTTATGTATAAAAGAGTCTTTTCCCTTTGCATTATACTTTCATGGTTTTCAACACAGGCACAAACTGACAGCAGCAACCTGCGGATCAGCTTGCTGACCTGCGGAACGGGACCGGAAATGTGGGAGACATTCGGGCATACTGCAGTGCGGGTAACCGACAGCACCATGGGTACCGACAATGTATACAACTACGGTACATTCGCTTTTGGGGATGATTTTGCCTTGCAATTCATGAGAGGTAAATTGCTGTATTATTTGTCGTTTTATCCGCACAGTGCTTTTTTAGATGAGTACGCCGATGCCAATCGCAGCGTTGAAGAACAGGTGATCTTACTCGACGGCGAAAAAAAACAGCAGCTTTATGCCTTTCTGCAAGAGAATGCCTTACCTGAGAACCGTGCTTACAAATACGATTTCTTTTACGACAACTGTGCTACGCGCATACGCGACGCCTTTCCGCGCACGCTGAAGGGAAAATTCGAGTTTGGTAAAACACCGGCCGCGGACAACCGCATCACTTTCCGCAACATCATTAACCAGTACTACTATTATAAGCACTGGGAGCGTTTCGGGATCAATATTTTGCTGGGCAGTAAGATCGACAAGGTCATGACCAATGAAGACATCATGTTCCTGCCGGATTTTTTAAGTGATGGCATTATGAATGCGACGCTGGATGGGGAAAGAATATCTACAGACAGGAAACTGCTACTTCCGGGTTCGGTAAAGCCACCCACAGGAGTTAACTGGCCGATGGTAACATTTATAATAGTTTGCATTATAACCATAGCAGGACTCGCTGTAAAAAAACTGAAACTTCTTGGCGACGTTATGAGCTTTCTCCTGCTTTTTATAACCGGCCTTCTAGGAGTATTGATGGTGGTGATGTGGTTAGGTACCGACCACCAGGGCTGCAGTAACAATACAAGCCTGCTTTGGGCCCTGCCAACGAACCTGGTGCTGGCCTTTGCCGCTAAGCGGAATAAAAGCAGGTACGCAATAGTTGCCATTATATTAATGGTATTAGCGTTGGTATTACACATGCTTCGTGTGCAGGAACTTCCCCTGCTACAATTATCCCCGCTGTTGCTAGCGCTTCTGTTTATTTATGGCACGATTTATAAACGAAATAAGTTGAAAGCCGCCTCTTAATGGAACAGAAACTGCGTATCACCGTCCCTGATTTTCCAAATCTCGCCTATCTCAAGACAGGAACAGGCCCCGCGATGATACTGCTGCATGGTTTTCCCGAAAGCGGAGACCTGTGGCGAAAAGTGTGGCCTGCCCTGGCAGCACATTTTACAGTTATCGTACCCGACCTGCCGGGCAGCGGCGAAAGCACCTTCAGCGGCGAAAGCGTATCGATCGAGGGGCTGGCAAAAAGTGTAAAGGCAATCGCCGATCATGAACAAGTCGAACAAGTAGTTATAGCCGGCCATTCCATGGGCGGCTATGTGGCTTTAGCTTTTGCAGATCTGTATGGCAGTAAACTTGCCGGCCTTTCGCTTGTTCATTCAACCGCAGCTGCAGACAGCGAAGAAAAGAAAGAAACTCGCCGCAAATCGATAGAACTCATCAATAAGGGTGGGAAAGAAGCGTTTATCCGGCAGATGATTCCTGCGTTATTTTCAAAAGGTTTTAAAGAGAATAAGGCAGCTTTAGACAAAGAGATTGCGAAAGGGCTTAGGCTCGAAGCAAAGAGCATGGTGGCTTTTTACAATGCGATGATAAACAGGCCTGAAAGAATTGCTACTTTGAATGGTGTTTCATACCCGGTGCAGTGGATATTTGGTAAGGAAGACACGGTGATACCGGCAAAGAACGTGATACAACAAAGTACACTCGCCAACGTTAATTTGGTGTCAGTGTATCCCGAAGCTGCACACATGAGTATGCTGGAGGTTCCTGAAAGGCTTGCAAAAGACCTGCACGAGTTTGGACAATACTGTTTTAGGTTAACCAGATAGAAAGGCGTATGAGACCTTGGTACCTTATATCCTGTATTTTGATCGCTTTACTGGCTCTTGGTCCGGCACGGGCATCTCATATTGTCGGTGGAGAAGTGTATTACCGCTGCATGGATGGCGGTACTAGGTACCAGATACAACTTATTATTTACCAGGATTGTTTTGAAGGAGAACAGACGGCCATCAGGCAGGATACCCCCGCTTTTATTGGTGTTTTTAACCTTGCCACAGGCGCGGGAAGCGTTGGAGAGTTCGAGGCGGCATCAACTCTTGCTGTGCCGGCCAATTTTCAGAACGAGTGCGTAAATAACCCGCCTACAACCTGCCTCAACAAAGTAACTTTCATTTTTGAAACGACACTGCAACCAAACGTCCCGCACAGGGTAGTATATATGCGCTGCTGCCGCAATGCCAGCATTCAGAATATCAGTCAACCGGGTACAACGGGCGTGACTTATTTCTGCGACATACCGCCAACCAATGTAGCCTATTGCAACTCAAGTGCCGTATTTAAGAATTTCCCCCCGCAGATCATTTGCGTGAATAACCCGTTGGTATATGATCACTCTGCCACAGATCCTGACGGAGATTCACTTACTTACGAGTTTTGTGATGCCTACCAGGGCGGAGAGGCGAGCATCAATGATCCGAAGCCCAAAAATCTGAAACCTACCTTGCCTCCACCGGTAGTGTATATCAGTCCCTATTCCGCGCTAAAACCAATGTTAGGCAATCCAACCTTGCAGATCAACCCCAAAACAGGAATGATATCGGGTACACCAAACTTGCAGGGACGCTATGTGGTGACAGTGTGCTGTAACGAATGGAGAAATGGTGTAAAGATCAATTCGACACGGCGTGAGTTTCAGTTTAATGTAACCAACTGCTCAAAAGCTGTAGTGGCCAACATACCGCAGTTCTCTGATGAGTTTAATACGTATATAGTTGAGTGTAACAGCAGAACCGTAAAATTCGTTAATCAAAGCTCAGGCGGTTTCAGGTACATGTGGCAGTTTGGTGTTCCCGGAGCCGGTTCTGACCAGTTTGAGCCAGAATATACCTACCCGGACACTGGCACATACGTAGTAAAGCTTACCGTTAATGAGGGCAGTACTTGTCCCGACACCATAAGTCGTCTTGTAAAAATATACCCGGATTACCGTGCCGATTTCGAGGTGAGTGCACCTTTATGCCCTAATGCTCCTGTGCAATTTTTTGACCAGTCGGTAGCCACTCATCCACCAATAGTGGCCTGGTCCTGGCAATTTGGTGATGGCGCAATTTCGGCTGACATGAACCCGGTGCATGTTTATCCGGCAGGGGGAGTTTATGCTGTAAGCCTGACGTCAAAAAGCATCAAAGGTTGCCGGGATACGGTGGCCAAAGAAATATCCATTGAGGATTTTAAACCTTTTGCTGGTAATGACACATTTATCGTGCGGGGCGAGTCTGTAGATTTTAATGCCGTTGGCGGCGCAGAATACCTGTGGACACCCTCCGATGGGTTGAACTCGGCAACCATTTCGAATCCTCGCGGCTTTTTCCCGGACACCGGAACGTTCTCCTACAACGTGCGGATAACCAGCGCAGGAGGCTGCCAGGGCAATGATTCGATCAACGTATTCGTAGTGCCGGAACCCTATCTATTCGTACCCTCGGCATTCACACCCAATAAGGACGGTTTGAACGATTTACTTCGTCCTTTGGGTGCCGGTTACAAGGACGTCAGGTTCTTTCGTATCTTTAACAGGTGGGGACAGCTTGTCTTTGACTCAAATGGCTTTGATGAAGGCTGGGATGGCACCTATAATGATAACCGTGCAGAAATGGGCGTTTATTATTGGGTACTTGGCGTGACAGATCGATTCGGGCAGGAGCAAAAGATAAAAGGCGACGTCACACTTGTAAGGTAGCAGGGCAGCGATGCCCTATAAAGGACAGTACACCGTTTTTATGACACATCGTTTCTTATTGACCTCGATGTATGTGATATTGCTTGCATTGCTGAGCACGCAAGCTGAGGCGTCACACATTGTTGGGGGTGAAGTTTACTATCGATGCCTGGGCGGCTCGACATACAGGATAGAATTGAGCATATACCAGGATTGCCTGGAAGGTAATGATTCTGCCATAGCACAGGATGTGCCTGCATTTATCGGCGTTTTCAACCTGGCCAATGGCTCTGGTTCCACGAAGACCGTCTCCGCTGCTTCTACTGTCAATGTACCTGCGAATTTCCAAAATGAGTGCATTAATAATGCCCCGGCCACCTGCCTGAGAAAAGTCACTTTCGTTTTTGACCAACAGCTGCAGGGTGATGCTCCGTACAGGATCGTGTACATGCGTTGCTGCCGCAACGAAAGTATCCAGAACATAGACAGGCCCGGCCTAACGGGAGCGACATATTTTATCGATATTCCACCCGCCATACCTTGCAATTCGAGTGCACGGTTCAAAAATTTTCCGCCCCAGATTATTTGTGTGAATAACCCGCTCGTCTACGATCATTCGGCAACAGACCAGGACGGTGATTCTTTGTCGTACGAGCTGTGTGCCGCGTTGGAGGGTGGGCTGGCCAACATAGACCAGCCGCGACCAGAGGAGCTGACGCCCCAGCTACCCAACCCCGTAAAATATATACTTCCTTACTCTGCAGCCAGACCTATAACAGGAAGCCCCTCCTTACAAATAAATCCAAGGACCGGCCTGCTAACCGGAACACCCAACCTCATGGGTAGGTATGTAGTAACCGTATGCTGTCATGAGTGGCGAAATGGTGTAAGGATCAGCACCATAAAGCGCGACTTCCAGTTCAACGTCACCAACTGTTCGAAAGCAGTAGTAGCTCATATCCCGCAGTTTTCCGAAGAGCCCAATACTTATATGGTAAAGTGCGATGGTTTCAACGTAAAGTTCATCAATAAGAGTACCGGCGGATTCAGGTATAAATGGGAATTTGGTGTACCGGGCGCCACATCGTCCGACTTTGAACCCGAATTCACTTATCCTGACACTGGTGTATACATTGTGAAGCTAACTGTAAACGAAGGCAGCACCTGTCCTGATACGATGAGCAGGGAGGTGAAAATATACCCGTATATGAATACGGATTTTAGTATTACGGGCTTGCCGTGCCCAAACAGTTCTATTCAATTTAAAGACCTTTCCGAAGCCACCTATCCGCCTATCACTAAATGGGCATGGAAGTTTGGTGATGGGGGTACGTCAGATGAAAAAGATCCTTCACATGCCTATGCGGGTGGAGGGAATTACAATATAACGCTGGTATCAACAAGCGTAAAAGGCTGTATCGATTCTTCCATGCGTCAGCTCGAGATCGAACACTTCCGGCCGTTTGCAGGCAATGATACCGTTATCGTCAAAGGCGAGTATATCGATTTTAATGCTTCAGGCGGTGTAGAGTACCTCTGGACGCCGGCCGATGCACTTAATTCAGCAACTATTCCTAACCCACGCGGACTTTTCCCCGACACAGGACGTTTCAACTTTGTAGTGCACATCAGGAGCGCTGCAAACTGTGAGGGCAACGATACCATAAATGTACTGGTAGTACCAAATCCTTACCTCTTCCTTCCATCGGCATTTACGCCAAACAGGGATGGACTGAATGATTTTCTCATACCCTTGGGTGCAGGATACAGTAACGTTCGTTTCTTCCGGATATTCAACCGGTGGGGACAACTGGTTTTTCAGACTAACAGGTTTGACCAGGGCTGGGACGGTACCTTCAACGGGTCGGTGGCTGAACTGGGCACCTATTTCTGGGTGTTGGGAGTGACGGACCGGTTTGGTCAGGAACAAATGATAAAAGGTGATGTTACCCTCATCCGGTAGCATTCGTCTCCCGTTTTCACAGAGTAAGAACTTATCTTTACCCCCGCTATGAGCAAAACTATCCTGGTCACCGGGGCCACGTCAGGCTTCGGCAGATCTATCGCTACCTTGTTTGCGCAGAACGGCTACAACGTCTGCATTACCGGCAGGCGTAAAGAACGCCTTGATCAATTAAAAACTCTCTTAGAAAACGAGTATGGCGTCCATGTTACTACGCTGCAGTTCGATATTCGTCAACGCAGTGAGGTGGAACAGGCTGTTGCACAATTAAATCAGCAGGCAGTACAGATAGATATCCTTGTAAATAATGCCGGCCTCGCTGCCGGCCTTTCATCAATAGAAGAAGGAGACGTAGACGATTGGGAAACGATGATCGACACTAATATAAAAGGACTCCTGTACATCACCCGGCAAATAGCCCCGATGATGAAAGAGCAAGGCTCGGGACATATTATCAATATCGGGTCAACCGCAGGTAAGCTGGTGTATAAGAACGGCAATGTTTATTGTGCCACGAAGTTCGCGGTTGATGCACTGACGCAATCAATGCGCATTGATCTCCTTCCTTATGGCATCAAGGTTACAGCCATCAACCCAGGCATGGCCGAAACCGAATTTTCTCTCGTGCGTTTCCGAGGTGACGAGCAAAGAGCAAAGAATATTTATAACGACGTGCAACCGTTGACTGCAGACGACATCGCAGGGGTGGTCTTCTATTGTGCCACTTTACCCGCGCATGTTTGTGTCAACGATCTCACATTGACCTGTCTCAACCAGGCAAATGGTATTTACACGGTTAAAGATTCTGAAAAAGCGGCTATTCAAAAATAGGATATGTATTCATCGACGACACAAGTGCGCGTGCGCTATGGAGAAACAGACCAAATGGGCTATTTGTATTATGGCTATTATGCGCTTTACTACGAAGTAGGCAGAGCCGAGGCCATCCGGCAACTGGGCTTTACATATAAAGAGCTTGAGGAAATGGGCATCGTTATGCCCGTTATAGAGCTGAACTCACAATATTTCCGTCCGGCACTTTACGACGACCTGATAACCGTCAAAACGATACTGAAGGCAATGTCTGACGGACCGAAGATCAGCTTTCACTCAGAGCTGTATAACGAGCAGCAACAGCTGCTCAACAGGGGATTGACTACATTGGTCTTTTACGATCCGAAAGAGAAAAAGAAAATAGACATGCCCGAGCAACTGAAAACAGTGCTGGAACCTTTTTTTACAAAAGAGTAGTATGGCGAATATACAGGTGAGCATCATTACGATAGGCGATGAATTATTGATCGGCCAAACCGTTGATACCAACTCGGCGTGGATGGCACAGCGGCTCAATGATCTAGGGATAGAGATCAAACGGATCGTTTCGGTAGGCGATATTGCTAAGGATATCAAAAACGCTCTTGACGAGGAAATAGCTGCCGCAGATATTGTTTTACTAACAGGAGGACTAGGGCCGACAGCCGACGATATAACCAAGCCACTGCTGTGTAAGTATTTTGGCGGCGACATGGTGGTGAACGAGGAGGTATTGAACCACGTGAAGCACATCTTTGAAGTGCGTAAGCGTCCCTTCCTTGATCGCAACCTGAAGCAAGCCGAAGTGCCGGATACGTGTCAGGTACTCTTCAATAAACTGGGCACCGCACCCGGTATGTTGTTTGAGAGAAACGGTAAAGTGATCATATCGCTACCAGGTGTACCGTTCGAAATGATGGGTATCATGGAAGATGAGGTGATCCCTTACCTGCAGCAAAACTTTATTAGTGATGCGCTCCTGCATCGCAGTATAGTGACAGCCGGTGAAGGCGAGAGTTTTATTGCCGAACGAATAGCCGACCTGGAAACGACTCTTCCTCTCCATGTTCGGCTGGCCTATTTGCCAAGTGCCGGGATCGTACGATTACGGCTTACCGGTCGCGGCGCCGATAAGCAGCGGCTGGTAAAAGAGTTGGAAATGTACCAGGACCAGATCTCCAACAGGCTTGAGAACATCGTTGTCTCCTTACACGACCTCCCGCTGGAACATATACTCGGTCGCACCCTCCTGGAAAAACAGAAAACCATTGGTTTCGCCGAAAGCTGTACAGGTGGCTATATAGCACATCATATTACGCAAGTGATGGGCTCAGCCAACTACTTCCAGGGAAGTGTAGTTTGCTATCAAAACGAAATAAAAGAAAGCCTGCTGGGAGTAAAGAAAGAAACGCTGGATAAACACGGCGCAGTAAGCGAGCAAACAGTAATAGAAATGGCGAACGGTGCACGAAGGTCATTAAAAGCTGACATAGGGCTTGGCGTCACCGGATTGCTGAGTCCGGGTGGAGGAGAGGACCATGTGCCGGTGGGTACTGTTTGGATAGGTGTGGCCGATGAAAACAGAACTGTAACCAAAGAATTCCGTTTCCATTACGACAGGCCGCGCAACAAAGACATGGCTACACAAATAGGTATGCTGATGGCCTGGAAATTTCTTGAAGACAAATTATGAGTCTGATATTTCTCACAGGCATGCCTGGCGCGGGCAAAACACACTGGGGCAGAAAACTAGCTCTGGTCCGTGACCTGCCATTTGTGGACATGGACGAGTATATCGAAACCAGGGAAGGAAAAACTATAACTGAGATATTTGAATTGGAAGGAGAGCGTGGGTTCAGGCAAATAGAGGCTGTTGTACTCCGCGAAATAATAAAGACGCATACCCATGGCATTATAGCATGCGGTGGCGGCACAGTTACACATGACGGGAATATTGAAATTATGCGGGCAACGGGTTGCATCGTATACCTGAAGGCAGACATTGATACACTTGCCAAAAGATTGCAGGATGGAGCCGACCACCGACCCCTATTGACGCGGTTACCCTACCTTCTGCCAACACTGCAGCAAATGCTGAGCGCCCGTGAAGGATTTTATGATCAGGCCGACCATATTTTGCAGGTGGAGAACCTAACGGATACTACCTTTGCGCAAATTATCGATGCATGTACAAACAAGCACTCATAACAGGTGTTCTTTTTTCTGCCCTGGCTGTGATACTCGGCGCATTCGGCGCTCACGGTTTGAAGCCACTGCTTACTCCTGAACAACTGCAGACATTTGAAACCGGGGTGAAATATGAATTCTACCATGGCCTGGCACTTTTAGCTACCGGTATCATCTATTCTTCCTTCCCCCTTAAGCTGATAAAAGCCGCGTCTACGTGCTTTATTATAGGCATTGTATTGTTTAGTGGGTCCCTTTACGCTATGACTGCGCTCAAGCTGCAGGGCGACGTCGGTTTGGGAGGATTGGGTATTCTGACGCCCATAGGCGGACTTTTCTTTATAACAGGCTGGTTATTAATGTTATTAGGAATTGTAAGAAAGAAATAATAAATATTATTTTTACCGCCATAATGCATTGATAAGAACATATGAGGTCGATAGCTTTGATACCTGCGCGTTTGAACGCGACAAGATTTCCTGAAAAATTGCTGATGCCCATTAAAGGCAAGAGCGTAATTAGCCGAACGTACGAATCTGCCGTAAACACCGGGTTGTTTGACGAGGTTTATGTAGTGTCGGATAGCGATAAGATAATAGAGGAAATAGACAAAATAGGCGGCAAAACATACAAAAGTAAACGCGAATATGAGAGCGGAACCGATCGCATAGCAGAAGTTGCTGCCGATATGGACGCCGATGTGTTTGTAAATGTACAGGGCGATGAGCCTTTTGTACAAAAGGGACCATTGCAAAAGCTGCTGCATGCATTTGATGGTGATTATGGAAAAAATACCCAGGTTGCATCGCTGGTTCAGAAGCTGAAAGACCCGGAACAGATAGCCGATCCTAATTTCGTGAAGGTGGTGTTGGACATGCGCATGAACGCGATGTACTTTTCACGCAGTCCCATACCTTACTGGCGCAATAAAAGCTTTCCAATTACATACTACGAACACATAGGTGTTTATGCATTCCGCAAAAGAGCGCTGATGGATTTCGTAGAATGGCCCATGACCCCGCTGGAAACTGCGGAAAAGATTGAATGCCTGCGTTTCCTTGAAAACGGTGTGCCCATCCGCATGGTGCTTACCCAATATATGGGTGTGGAAATAGATATGCCGGAAGATATAGCACGCGCAGAAGCATACCTGGAACAAATGGCGCTTCAATAGGGTTTGTGTACATTTGCCCTGCAAAAAAAAGGTTGAATTTTTAATTAGCTCGTATGAAGTTTCGCAACTTTAAGATGGTAGATTATGTGGTGTACGGAAGGGGATGTTTCGATCAGCTGAATGAGATACTGGCACCGCGCCGCAAGAACGCCCAACCAATGGTATTTCTGCTGGATCACCAATTCGCGAACAATGCTGAATTAAAGGCACGTGTCCCTCTTAAGGATAATGACGTGCTGATAGACGCAGATGTGACGACAGAGCCAAAGACCTCTTATGTTGACGAATTGGCACAACGCTTAAAAGATGCCTACGGTTCTGTTTCCGGTATCATCGGCATCGGCGGCGGTTCTGCTTTAGATCTTGCCAAAGCGGTTTCTATCATGATGACCAACCCGGGCAAAGCACAAGACTACCAGGGCTGGGACCTCGTAAAGAATCCCGCAGTATATAAAGTTGGTATCCCAACACTTTCGGGTACGGGCGCTGAAGTGTCGCGCACCTGTGTGTTAACAGGACCAACCAAGAAGCTGGGTATGAATTCAGACTTCACTCCGTTCGACCAGATAGTATTGGATCCTGAGCTCATAAAAGGCGCGCCGAAAAACCAGCG
>JAJNBR010000331.1 GCA_021156265.1 Flavipsychrobacter sp. | reverse complement strand
GCGTAATCCCCTGCTGTGTGAATAATGTGATAAATGACAGCCAGCGAGACGAAGTGAGGAAGCAATTAGCCTTGCGCGATAAAAAAGCGATCTTGTACCTGGGCGGTACGCAAAAATATCAGCACCTTGATGACCTGGTGTTCCCGTTTTTTCAATCAGCTCTTGCACAATCAGAGAATTGTGTTGCCGTATTCATTACGCAGAACATGTCGGCAATACAGCAACTAATTGAAAAATTCCGGTTACCAGCAGGAAGGGTAAGACTCATCTCGGTTCCACAGCAAGAGGTTGGGAGATATCTTTCGGCAATGGATGCGGGCTTGCTGTTGCGGGCGCCATCATTTCTGAACGCCTTTTCTCAACCGGTAAAACTGGGAGAATATCTTTCGGCAGGTCTGCCCGTTGTGGTTGAAAAGGGTACGGGTAGCGTGCAAGAAATGCTGGCTCCGTATGACATCGCGTTTGCAGTGAATATACATAATCGGTCAACTACAGACCTTGATGCAGAAGTTAGTAAGACACTCAACTGGATAGGGGCAAGCAACAGTTCTAGACGAGAGGCTGCCCGGGGATTTGTTGAACAACATTATACGTGGAAGGCATACGTACAGCATGAGCGAAAAATGTACATGGATTCGCTGGCTGGTACGATTGCACAACGATCAAAAAAGACATTATGACAATGAAGAATTTTGCGATGATAGGCACTGCCGGTTACATCGCTCCGCGACACCTGGGTGCGATACGCAATACAGGTAACAGCCTTTTAGCTGCGTTGGATAAGTTTGACTCAGTAGGCATCCTGGACAGCTATTTTCCGGAGGCGCATTTTTTCACAGAGTTTGAGCGTTTCGATCGCCACATAGATAAGCTAAGGAGAAAAGGCACCAGCGTGGATTATGTGAGTATTTGCACTCCAAACTATCTGCACGACTCTCATATACGTTTTGCGTTGCGGCATCATGCACACGCCATCTGCGAAAAGCCACTGGTTCTTAACCCATGGAACCTTGAAGCGCTGAAGGAAATAGAAACGGAAACTGGCAACAGGGTATACAATATTTTGCAACTCAGGCTTCATCCAGATATTATTGCGCTTAAAGAAAAGATCGACAATGGTCCTGCAGACAAAATATACGATATAGACCTTACCTATCTTACTTCAAGGGGCAACTGGTATTTTAATAGTTGGAAAGGCGATGTGTCTAAGTCTGGTGGCATTGCTACCAATATCGGCATCCACTTCTTTGACATGCTCATCTGGATATTCGGCGGCGTTAAAGAAAATGTTGTGCACGTACTGGAAGCCGATAAAGCTGCAGGCCTGCTGCACCTGGAAAGAGCACAAGTGCGTTGGTTCCTGAGTGTGAACTACAATTATGTACCCGAGTATATAAAATTGAAAGGTCAACGTACCTACCGGTCTATAATGGTGGATGGCGAAGAATTGGAATTTAGCGAAGGTTTTACCGACCTACACACCAAGAGTTATTCTGAGATCCTTAATGGCAATGGCTTTGGTCTCGATGCAGCTATGCCCAGTATACAATTGGTACACGACATACGTGAAAGCCGGCAGGTGGGATTGAAAGGAGAATACCACAAATTACTTCACACGGTAGCTTAATATGGGTCTGGCCGAGGTTTATAGACGATTGCAAAGGCAGTTTTACCTGTTAAAGAAGTACGTTGCTTCTTTCGGCAAACCGACAATCATATATACCAAGCCGCACCCGATATATACTTCGGTTTTTGAGAGCAGGGAGTTTTCTAAATATAATTCCGTGTTCATCAGGCTCAGCAAGCCAACACTAGGCATGCTTGAAAAGAGATTGCTTAATAAGGCCTCGCTTGTACATGCCGATTCTGCGAACTTTCCCAAGACGGAGCTTGATAAACCTTTCCCAAGACGGAGCTTGATAAACCGCTGGTTGTTGAGTGTGAGGGGAAGCCTTATGACAAGTATTTTGAAAGTCCGTCAGTAAAAAGAATACTCGTGGAAAGCAGGATAGCAGGCAAAGATTTTTGGGGCAACGAAAAAATGGAGTTGTGCTATCCTACCATCAGTGCCTATGGAAAGAGGCGCGAAAATAGCTCACAGCCAATAACATTGTTGTGTGTAGGGTATGGTGGTTATATCAAAGGCTACGACGTAGTTTATAAGCTATATAAAACATTATCGGTCAAATACGATATAAGACTCGTTATAGCCGGATCACTTGGGCATGACTATGATTCTTATAAAGAAGTAACCCGCGAGGCATATGAACGCGAGGGTTTTGAAAAGATACAAGCTGAGTTTTCAAACGACCCGAAAGTTGTTTTGCGTCCCTTCAGACGGGAGCAACTTTTTGAAGAGATTTATCCCAAGGCCGATATTTTCATACAGCTGAGCAGGATGGAAACCTTTGGATATTCTATACTGGAAGCCATGAGTTTCGGTTTGCCGGTGGTGTCCTGCGAATTCACGGCGATACGCGAGATCGTGGAAGACGGTGTAAACGGTTATCTGGTTCGTTCCAATAAATATGACGTTGACCTAAATGACTACCGGGTAAATATCAATAGCGACGATTGGGGCAGAAATTGTTACAAGGAGGCTCTCGTCTATATCGAACAGCTGATTGAAAAACCGG